>NZ_BAFM01000014.1 GCF_000334895.1 Halococcus agarilyticus
TCGGATCATCGCATGGGGTCGCTGAATATCCTCTCTATGCGCACTAAGAACGGGAGGCAACCAGCTGCGGGAATTGGGTTCGCTCTCGATGACAACAAGCGAGGCGATCTATCCCTTAGTCGTACCATGGGTGATGGCATCCTCAAAGGATCTGTTGTTTCTGACGGTCAGGTAGTTCAAAAAGGTGCAGAGCAGGTTTCGTACGATGAAATATATCATAGTATGGATGTATCACCCCAGAGTTCTGATGAAGTTTCTTGTTGGGAATGCACGACATACGTCGGAGGCGTATGTGCTGCTGGTGCTGCCCTCATAGCTAGGTTCGGCTGTGGAGCTGCCTGCACTCTGGCCGGATTCCTTGCTCCTGCATGTAAAATTGCCTGTACTGTTGTATTTGCCGCTATCGGTACAGTTATCTGTAGCTTTCCTGCATATTACGGTTGTCGACAAGCCGGTGTCTGCTAACAGGAGTCGTGATTATGAATCGTTTGCCCGTACAGCGGAACGATGCCGGTTGGTTCCCCCTCAAGGCTGGTTTAGCGACCGGAATCACCTTCTTCCTGGGCGCAGTTTTCGTCTGGACCTACTTGACGGACAACTATTCGTACATACTATTGATTTCATTAACGATGGGTGTCATTTCGGGGACGACATCGTATCTGGCTTGGAACTGGACGATAAAACCCCGCAGTAAATAGCCAGCCGGTCCGTCAACACCGGAGTTCAGTCCGATCACGCTCGGTGGCTGCCTGCCGGCGCACCGTCCCCGCCGGCTTGGGCTCGTCACTGCTCGGGCGGCGCTCGGTGGCACTCACGCCACCGGCGAAGCTCCGAAGTGACGATCGATCGGGGTGCGTGTTAGACCGACACCTCCGTTCGTGCCTCGCAGTCATGGTTCGTGGCTTCGAGGGTCGCCACGACGGTATGAGTGCCTGCGTCCGGCTGCTCCCACTCGCCCTCGTAGGTGACGGTTTCGCCGGGCGCGAGCTCTTCGGACTGGAGCGCCTGCGTGAACATCCGTCCCTGTGACCACCGCCAGCGCTCGTCGTCGCCGTCGAGCACCGCGAAGTCCGCGGTGCAGGAGTCACGGAAGGAGAGCTGCTCGGCCTCGTTGCCCTCGTTTTCGACGGTGAAGACGAACGCGACCCGATCCTCGTCCGTCCGGGTGTCGAGCGTGCCGGTGAGCGTCATGGCGGGAGTGTTCACATCGGAGCGACAAAACCGTACGGGCGGCCGGTAACGGTGAGGAGGAACAGTAGTGATGGAGATAGAACGGCAGTGATTTGCCGAGCGCTTGCCTACCGCGCGGCGTGCAGGTCGTCGGCTACGACTCCCGCCCGGACGCGCCAGGCCTCCTGATCACCGAAGCGGGTGGCATGCGCCGCGAGACGCTGACCTCCGGGACGGAGCTCGCCTACACCCTCCGCGAGCGCCACTGTGCGGGCACGATCGACGGAGAGACCCACGTCGCATGCGACCGCGAGCGTACGCCGTACTGTGAACTCCACACCGTTCCATGGGCCGTGGCGAACAACCGCGATTCCGACGAAGAGCACGCGATCTACCTCGCGGCGTTCGCGCCCAGGATGTTCAAGGTGGGCGTCACGCGATCGGCACGACTCGACACGAGGTTGCGCGAGCAGGGTGCCGACCGTGCCGCACACGTCGAGGTCGCCCCGGACGGCCGGAGCGCGCGCAGACGCGAGACCGCGATCGCCGACGACCACGACATCACCGAGCGAGTGCGGGTCCCGACGAAGATTCGCGGACTCGCCGACGTCGTGGATGTGGCGGCCTGGAACGAGCTGCTTTCGGCATTCGAAGTCCGTGACGAGTTCGCCTTCGAGTACGGCCTCGATCTCACGGAGCGCCCGGTCGCCGAGACGCTGCTCACCGGAACCGTGTGCGGTGTCAAGGGCCGAGTGCTGGTGCTCGATCACGCCGGGACGACCTACGCAGTCGATCTCCGGAGCCTGGTCGGCCACGAACTCACGACCGGCGCGACCGACCGGATGCTCCAGGCCAGCCTCACCGGGTTTCAGTGAGGGGGCGACCGGTCACCGAACCCTTTTCCGACGGGCCGGCGAACCCGGGCGCATGGCGAACGACGAACCCGACGACGAAAGCGTCGACACAACGGAGACGGACGCAGACACCGAAACCGACGCGAGCGAGGACGAACAGTCCTTCCGCGATCGCGTCGAGGAGATCCGCGAACAGCGCGCCGAGGAAGGCGAGGGCGAGGGCGACGACCGGAGTCGCGAGGAGCGCATGGAGGAGATGATGGGCGGTGGTGGCGGTCCCGGCGGTGGTGGCATGGGCGGCGGCAACCCGTTCGCGCAGATGATGGGCGGCATGATGGGCGGCGGTGGCGGTCCCGGCGGTGGCGGCATGGGCGGAATGGGTGGCGGTCCCGGCGCAGGGCCCGGTGGCCCCGGCGAGGAGGGCGGCAACGAGGAGATGGTCCGCGAACTCCGCCAGCTCCGCGACGAGGTCCACGACGTCCGGCGGACGCTCGAACGGATCGCCGACGCGCTCGAAGACTGACCGCCCGACGCCGACCCGTTTTTCCGCCGGCGGTACGAGAGGTCGAATCGAACAGCGAGTCAAGGCTATACGGTTCCGGTAGTAACTCCATCCACGGACCGTTAGTCGGATGTTCGGCGGTCGCTGGCGTCAGTCGGGAAAGCCGCTACCGAGCTCGATCGATTCGTCCTCCTGGCACTCGCCGACGAGCTTCGCGGGGTTGCCGACGACGGTGCAGTTCGGCGGGACGGACTCTAATACGACGGACCCGGCCCCGACGCTCGCACCCTCGCCGATGGTGATCGGGCCTAATACTGTGGCGTTCGAGCCGACGGTCGCGCCGTCTTCGAGGGTCGGGTGGCGCTTTTTGTCCTCCAGCGAGTCGCCACCGAGGGTCACGCCCTGATAGAGCATGGCGTCGTCGCCGATCTCTGCGGTCTCGCCGATCACGATGCCCGCGCCGTGATCGATGAAGAATCGATCGCCGATCTCGGCTCCCGGATGGATCTCGACGCCGGTGAGAAAGCGGGCGAGATGGGAGAGCAACCGCCCGGCGAGGCGGTGGTCGCGCTTCCAGAGCGCGTTGGCGATCCGGTAGGTCCAGATGGCGTGGAGCCCCGGATACGTGAGGAGGACCTCGATCGTGCTCTTCGCCGCAGGATCCTTGGCGAACGCCGTCCGAACGTCCTCCCGGATTCGATCGATGAACGAGAGCATGTGTACCCGACTCACGGGACGACGGCAGATAAGCGATCGGTATGCGGATCCGGTTTGCCTCGAAGCCGGCGGAGCGAGCGGGACGGGGAATGTCCGGACGACCGTGGCGGAACGCATAAAGAACCGCGCGCCGGATGATAGACCATGGACTTCAGCCGGTCGACCGAGCAGAAGCAGATCGAGGAGATGGTGACGGAGTTCGTCGACGAGGAGATCAAACCCCGTGCGGCCGAAATCGACCACGAGGACGAGTTCCCGCACGATCTCGTCGACGAGATGGCGGAGTTGGGGCTCATGGGGATGCCGTTCCCCGAGGAGTATGGCGGCGCGGGCCTCGACTACCATTCCTACGCGATCGGTCTGTCGGAGATTGCACGGGGATCGGGCGGACTCGGCACTGTCGTCGCCGCCCACATCAGCCTCGCGGGCAACATGCTCTACGAGTTCGGGACCGAGGCCCAGAAAGAGAAGTATCTGACGCCGCTCGCGGCGGGAGAGGATATCGGTGCGTTCGCGCTCTCGGAGGCCGGCGCGGGCAGCGACGTGTCCGCGATGGAGACAGTAGCCAAAAAGGAGGGCGACGAGTACGTGATCGACGGCGGCAAGCTCTGGATCTCCAATGGCTCGGTCGCCGACACGGTCACCCTGTTCGCGAAGACCGATCCCGACGCGGGCAACAAGGGGATCTCCTCGTTCGTCGTCCGGCCCGACGAGGACGACGGCTTCCACGTCGAGGGGACCGAGGACAAACTCGGCGACAAGGGCTGTCCGACCGCCGAGTTGCGCTTCGACGGAATGCGGATTCCGGAAGAACGGCGGCTCGGCGAGGAAGGGAGAGGATTCGTCCACGCGCTCAAGACGCTCAACGGCGGCCGGATCACGATCGCCGCCCGGGGGGTCGGGATCGCCCAGGCCGCCCTCGACGAGGCGCTCCGATACTCTCAGGATCGCGAGCAGTTCGACCAGCCCATCAGTGACTTCCAGACCATCCAGCACAAGCTCGCCGACATGGACACCAAGCTCCAGGCCGCCAGGCTGTTGATGCACCAGGCGGCCGATCTGAAGATCCGGGGCGAGGACTACAGAAAGGAGGCCGCCCAGGCGAAGCTCTACGCAAGCGAGATCAGCAGAGAGGTCGCGAACGAGGGCATCCAGATCCACGGCGGGTACGGTTACACCAAGGACTTCCCCGCCGAGCGGTTCTACCGGGACGCCAAGCTCAACGAGATCTACGAGGGGACGAGCGAAGTCCTCAGAAACACGATCGCGCAGAACCTGCTCGACTGACGCCCGGAAGGCCGCTATACGACTCGGACGCCACTACACGATCCCTCTGACAGCCAGCACGGTGCCGACGCCGACGGCGAGCGACAGCAGCAGGTTCCCGGTCCTGCGGGCGACCGCGACGGTCGCGGCCGCGGCGATCCACTCGGGAACGCCGCCGTTCGCGAGCGCGGGTGCGACGAACGCGACGACGACCGCACCCGGAAGGACGTCGAGCCCGGCTTCGGCCCGTTCGGAGAGGTCGACACGGCCGACCAGCCAGAGTCCGCCGGCCTTGGTAGCGTACGTGACGACGGCCATCCCGGCGACGAGGGCGAGCACTGCCGGATTGAGCGCGAGCGCGCTACCCATCGTGAGTCACCATCCTGACCCCGGCACCCGCGAGCGCCCCGACGATGACGTACCACTCGCCGGGGAGGACGGCGTTCGTGACGAGCGCGACGCCAGCGGCGACGAGCCACGGCCGGAGCGATTCGCGACCCTCCCAGAGTCCGGCGGCGAGCGTGAGGAAGAGCGCGGTCACGACGAAATCGAGCCCGTACTGTGCGGGGTCGCCAACGAGATCGCCAGCGGTCACGCCGACGACGGTCGCGACGATCCAGAGTAGCCAGAGAACCAGCCCGCTGCCGAGCAGGAACGCGCCCTGCCGACTGCCCGCCCGGAGCGTTGCGATCGTGAGCGCCCAGTTCTCGTCGGCGGTGAAGAAGACGCTGCCGTAGGCCGCACGCGGCGAGAGGTGACGAAACCACGGGCGAAGTGCGGCCCCCAGCAGGAGATAGCGGAGGTTGACGATCCCGACCGTGGCGACGACGGTGACTGCCGGAACCGAATCCGCCCAGAGTTCGACCGCGATGAGCTGTGCGGCCCCCGCGAGCACGGTCGCGCTCATCAGCCCGGCCTCCGCGACGCTCAGCCCGGCACGGCCGGCGAGCACACCGAAGACGACGCCGTAGCCCGCGACGCCGACCGCGACCGGGAGTCCGGTAACGAACCCCTCGCGGACGCCCGCGAGCGTGAACGTGACGTCCCCTCTCTCGCTCGAAGGCGTCGATCCCGCCGCCGCTCCGTCCGTCGAATCCCGGTCGGTCGTCGCTCGCTCGGTCGACGAGTCGGTTTCAGCCACCGTGTGTTCCTCGCGTGGCGACGGTCATCGTGAGACGGCACGACCGCAGTGGATAACCGCTTTGCGAACGGCCTCGATCGGCGGGGACCCACGGGCTTTTGCTGCGGCCAGGCGAACACGGACCGATGACCGACGGGACCGCCGAGGCGAACGGCATCACCGCCCGCTACACCGAGACCGGCACCGAGCGCGTGCTCGCGTTCGAATTCGAGGGACGGACCGCGGCGATCGCGCAGAACCGCGAGGGGTACGCGATGCTCAAGGTCCGACCGACAGTCGAAAGCGACGAACTCGAACGGTACTACGGGTTCGACATGGCGCTCGATCACGCCGCCGAACTCCTCGGAACCGCACCGAACGACCTCCCCATCCCCGAGTCGGCCGCCGACATGGGGATGTGACTCAGAGCGCGGTGAAGACGAGATACGGCACGGCGAACAGCAGGAGCGTCATCACGAGCAGGATGGCTCCGTACCCCAGGAACGTCCCGAGGACGGTCAGCCACGAGGGGTGCTCGGCCCCGCCGGGCAGGTACTGGTTCATACCCGAGGGAGCGCCCGCCGGGGCTTAAATCCCACAGCCGACGAGGGGCGCTCGGTCGCGCGCGAGCCGCACGACCGACAGGGCCGGTTCGTCGCTACTCCCCCACGAACCGCTCCGTCACCGCGAGCGCGACGCCGACGGCGAGAGCCCCGGCCACGAGCCACGCCCAGAGCGGGATCAGCGGACCGCCGGACGTCTCCACGAGCGCGCCGATGGCGATGACGAGGATCAGGCCGGTGACGGTGGTGGCCGCCGTCATCGCCGGGCGGAGGTTCTCGGTTCGGTAGGAGTGGAGGCCCGCAGCGACCGTGGCGAGACCGACCAGGGCGGCGACGACCCACAGCACGTAGACCCCGACGACGACCGGCCCGCCGCCGTCGGGCGGGCGAACCGCGAGGGAGGGGACGATACCGACGAGGAGCCCGAGGACGACCACCGGAAGCGCGCGGCGGTCGCCCGCCGGCGAAGCCAACTGCCCCTGTCGTTCCATCGTGGCTCAGCCGCTCCGTCGGGTTCGTATCTCGCTGTCGATACCGAGAACCGATCGTCCGCGGATGTCCATGAACGACTACTGAGGGGGTGGCGCTTTTATTTGCTTGGCCGCGGTGGGAACGATATGGAGATCCGTTCGGCGGCAGCCGTCGAGAGCACCGAGGCAGTCGAGGGAGTGCATCTGCAACGCCTGGCCGGTGGCGAGGAGGCGAACGTCCAGCGGTTCACGATCGGTCCCGGGGCCGTCGTCCCGGAGCACAGCCACCCACACGAGCAGGTCGGCTACGTGATCGAGGGGGAGCTGACGTTCACCGTCGACGGCGAGGAGCGCGTCGTCGGCGCGGGCGACTCGTACGTCCTCGCTGGCGACGAACCCCATAGTGTCGAAAACCGCGGCACGGACCAGGCAATCGGCCTCGACGTCTTCAGCCCACCGCGGGACGACCCCGACTGGGAGAAGTAGTCGATCGACGGGCCGCCGCTCGACTCGTCGTGTGGTGTGGTCTCAGATGCCGAGTCACCGAGCGCGAGGACGACGGCTCACGCGGTGATGTCGCCGATGCGGCGGGGCTCGCCCGAGAGCGCCGGATCGGGTTCGACGATCTGCAGCACTTCGTGGTCGGTGATCTCGGGGTAGGGCTTGTCGACGGCGTCCTCGATCAGCGCGCGTTCGAGCCGGAACTCGGTGCCTTCATAGACCACGTCGACACCTTCGTCGTCGAACGATAGAACCGTCATGGCCGGGCTTCGACGCTCGCCGGTAAAAATCGCTCGTCGGCCGACCGCGGCCGACGGACGGATTGGATTTATTACGCACCCCCACCGAACGGTCGGTGTGTCGCTCCGCTCGGACCCGCTCGCCGCGCTCGTCGTGCCCGATGGCACCACCGTCGAGGAACACGCCATCGTGACCGACCGGGACGTGATCGTCGGAACTCAAAGCGAGATCGCACTCGGCGTCCGCGGCCGGAACGTGATCGCCGGCGAGCGCGTCGCGATCGCTGGCGACGTCGAGGCGGACGCCGACTGCCGGCTCGACACGTGGTGCGAGCTCGGCGGGAACGTGCTCGCCGGCGCGGACGCCTACATCGGCGAGCGCGTCACGATCGACGGCCAGCTCGTGGTCGCGGGTGACCTCGACATCGGCGACGACGTCACGATCGAGGAGGGGTTCGACGCCAACGGCTGGATCGTCATTCGCAACCCGGTCCCGACGCTCGTCTTCCTCTTCACGTACCTCACCCACCTCCTCCGCATCGGCGAGGAGGATCTCGCGGAGGACGTCGTTTCCGAGGTGTTCGACGAAGGGGAAGGGGAGCCGCTCGTGATTCCGAAGAACGCCGACGTGACCGACGACGCGTGGCGGGTCTCGACGCCCGCCGAGGTCGGGAGCGACTGCCGGCTCCACGGCAACCTCCGGGCCGAATCGATCACGGTCGGCGAGCGTACTGAGATATTCGGGAGTCTCCGGGCGCGCGAATCGATCGCCGTCGAGAGCGGGACGACGGTCCACGGCGACGTCACGACCCGCGGCGGTGAGGTCGAGATCGCCGCCGACGCGCAGGTTCGCGGCGACATCGCGTGCGAACGGCTCCGCCTCCACGAGGGAGCGGTGGTCGAGGGTGCGATGCGCGCCCGCGGCGAGATGACGATCGTCCGCGAGGAGAACCCTCTCGCGACCGACACCGAGAGCGCCGATCGGGCGACGGACGAGGACGCCGAACCCGCATCCGAGGCGCGCCCGCCGTCGAGCGAAACGGTGGCCGACATCGACGGGGAGGAAGTGGCGGCGCACGAGGAGTCGACCGAATCGGTCGAGTCGACCGATCGAACCGAGCCGATCCAGGCGATCGAGCCGATCGAACCGGCCGCGACGGAACCGGCCGCCGACGGGCAGGGGTCGAAACCACCGGCCAGGGCAGAACCAGTAGCCGAAGCGGAATCGACGGACGAGGGATCGTCTTCGGCGAACGGAGACGACCGTGCGGAAGCGGGGGAGCGCCAGACGGGCGAACCGTCGGAGCCAGCCTCCGCGGCCGAGGAGTCGAACGGCGAGGAACCGCCGGAGCCGGCGATCAGGGAGGCCGAATCCAGCACGAACGAGGCCGCGGAGTCAGCGGCGGACGACGCCGAGGAGTCCGAGGAACCGAAAGGCAGTTTCACGCCGCCCGAGTAGGCGCGCCATGCTCTCGCTCGCGCTCGCCGGCAAGCCGAACGCCGGCAAATCTACCTTTTTCGAGGCGGCGACCATGACCGAGGTCGACGTCGCCAACTACCCCTTCACCACGATCGACCCGAACCGCGCGGTCTCGTCCGTGCGTACCGACTGTCCCTGTCTCGATCGCGAGGAGCGCTGCGGCAACGAGCACTGTCGCGACGGCAAGCGGTACGTCCCGGTCGAACTGCTCGATGTCGCCGGGCTGGTGCCTGGCGCACACGAGGGGCGAGGGCTGGGCAATCAGTTCCTCGACGAACTCACGACCGCCGACGTCATTCTGAACGTCGTCGACGCCTCCGGCGGGACGAACGCCGAGGGCGAACCGGTCGAGGTCGGCGACCACGACCCCGTCGAGGACGTGGATTTCGTCGCGAGCGAGATCGAGCGCTGGCTCGCGGGGATAATCGAGCGCAACTGGGAGACCGTCGAGCGCGGGTCGCGCTCGCCCGGCTTCGCGATCGACGACCACCTCGCGGAGCTGCTCTCGGGTGTGGGTGCGAGCGAGCCCGCGATCGCGGCGACGCTTCGCGCGCTCGACTACCCCGCCGACCCGCGCGAGTGGACCGACGACGACCGGCTCGCGCTCGCCCGCGAGATCCGCGCACGAACCAAACCCCTCGTGGTCGTGGCGAACAAGGCCGACGTCGCGCCCTCGGACAACCTCGATTCGCTGTCCGCGGCCGCCGAGCGCGCGATCCCGGCGACCGCGGACGGCGAACGCGCGCTCAGACGCGGGGCCGAGGCAGGCGTGATCGACTACGACCCCGGCGACAGCGAGTTCTCGGTCGTGGGTGATCTCTCGGCAGGCCAGCGCACGGGCCTCGAAACCGTCGAGGACGTCATTGGGGAGTACGGTGGGACCGGCGTCCAGCGCGCGCTGAACGAGGCGGTGTACGACCTGCTCGACTACATTACTGTGTACCCGGTCCAAAACGAGTCGAAGTGGACCGATGGCCAGGGGAACACTCTCCCCGACGCCTTCCTCGTGCCCCGTGGGTCGACGCCGCGCGATCTCGCCTTCGCGGTACATTCGGACATCGGCGAGGGGTACCTCCACGCCGTGGACGCGCGCTCGAATCGAGAGATCGGCGACGACCACGAACTCGCGGAGGGCGACGTGGTGAAGATCGTGAGCACCGCGAAGTAGCACGACGACAGGATGACGAGAACGTTCCGGGTGCCGATCGAGACCCCACAGCCGACGCAACTCTGGCTCTCTGGTCGGAAGCTCCACGCCGCGAGCGCGTGGTTCGATTTCGACGAGCCTCGGTACGACCCGCTGCCCGTTCTGCGCGGCGCGACGGCGTTTCCGGACCGCGACGAGCCCGTGCTGATCGACGGTCACACCCGTGCCTTCCTCGCCCATCT
This sequence comes from Halococcus agarilyticus, assembly GCF_000334895.1. Taxonomy (NCBI): domain Archaea; kingdom Methanobacteriati; phylum Methanobacteriota; class Halobacteria; order Halobacteriales; family Halococcaceae; genus Halococcus; species Halococcus agarilyticus. The sequence continues at coordinate 10,272 of NZ_BAFM01000014.1, forward strand.
CGCCGGCGCGGACGAGCTCCTGATCCGCGACGTGAGCGACGAGGATCATCCACTAGGACTGTACGCCGACTGCGTCGCGTGGTGCGAACGAAAGGAGGTCACGTCGGTGGCCGACTTCGCCGGCCGGGTCGTGAACCACGAGACCCACCAGCGGCGGTGGGTCGACCGGTGTCACCGCGTGGCGAGCGTGCTCGACGAATGAGTGCGCCGGGCGCGTCGCCCGTCAGTCCATGACTTCGGCCGTATCGATCCCGACGACGATCCCCGCATCGATGTTCCCTTGAGGATCGTCGGCCGCCGCGAGCAGTCGTTCGGTCTGTGCGGTGTGCGCTCGCTGTGCGGCCGCCGCGAGCCGCGAGTCGAGGTCATGTTCCTCGCGGAGGGTCTCCCACGCCGCCGCATCGACGACGTAGCCCCGAACGCCGTCGACGGTGGCGTACTCGTACTCGCGCTCGTACGTCGAGTGCGATCCGAGCAGCGAGGCGTTGAGCACCACGAGCGCGTCGACGAGCCCCTCTCGGGGAACGTTCTCGTCTTCGGCAACCTCGTCGACGACGTCGGCCTCGATCGGCGTCTCGGCCGCTTCGTCCGTGCCACCGTCGGTCATCCGCGTGTCGGTTTCTGCTCGTCCGGTGTCGGCCGTCGAATCGTCGTTGGAGCGATCGTCGGTCATCGGATCGTGGTTCGCGGAGGGCGTGTTTCGGTGTTGTGGTTGCATGGCTCGGATGGGTCCTCTGCTGTAGTCCTCTAAACGGTCAAAAAACGGTCGGGGAGCGATTGAAACATGACCCACACTCGCACGGAGCAAATGAGAACCGCAGGCCACACCCTCCCCAGCCGATTCCTTCGCCTCACTCCGTTCGGCTCAGTCATCCCTCGCGCGAGGTTGCGCGCCGATGAACGGCGCGCAGCGCGCGCCGCCGCAACTGTCTGGCGGAGCACACTCACTACCCATCGTCGGTGAAGAGGCCCGTCTCCCGGCCGTCGTCGGGAGATCCCAGTCTTCAGTTCAGTCTCGAAACAACGAGAACGAAGAACACGAGGTGACGGAGCCGTTCGGTGGCTCCGCTGGCGTCGATTACCCCGACTGCCGTTGCTGTTCGATCCCGTCGGCACGTTCGCCCCCGAAGACGGGCGCTGGCGGCGCGCCGTTCTCGAAGACGGGTGCCGGCGGCCCACCGTTCGCGAACACCGGCGCTGGCGGAACGGCGGCCTGGCCGCTGCCGTTCGCTGCGGTGACGGTCAGCGGGTGGGAGGCGATCTCCTGCAGGCTGGAGATCGTGTACGCGTAGTCGCCCGGCTCTTTGTCCGCCGCGATGTCGTAGGTGAACGTCACGGTGGTGCTCTCGCCGCCGTCGAGCGTCACCTGCTGTGGGGCGGCCTGTGGCCGGAAGTTCGCGAGCATCTCGCGCGAGCCGAACTCACCGAGATCGTACTGGCTGAGCGTCGACGCCTCGCCAAGGAAGGGGTAGATCGTCTGTGTCCCCTCCTCGTCACCGGTGTTGGTGATGGTGGCGGTCGTCGTGAACGACTCGCCCTGACCCACCTCCGAGGGGCCGGTCAGGTTCGAGATCGCGAAGTACGCCGGCTCCGGCTCGCCGGCTTCGACCGAGATGTTCGCGAGCGCGCTATCGTCGGCGGTCTCGACGCCGTGCTGGTAGGTGCCCTCGGTGGCTGGCACCATGGGTGAGAACGCGACCGTCGTGCTCTCGCCCGGGTCCAGCGTCACTTCACTCGTGTTCGCCGTCGTGCCGTCGAACAGGTACTCGACGGTCTGCGTGCCGGTGGCGTTGCCGGTGTTGGTGATCGTCGCATTCACGTCGATCTCTTCACCGGGTGCGGCCGTGGCGGGGGCCGAGAGGTCCGAAACCGAGTAGTTCGCCTCACCAGGGGTCTCGGCCTCCTCGATCGTGATCGTCGACGATGCGACCTCGTCGGCGGAGACGCCGTGCTCGTACTCGCCCGGCTCGCGGCTCGTCGCAACGTCGTAGGTGAACGTCACGGTGGTGCTCTCGCCGCCGTCGAGCGTCACCCGCTCGGAGAGGTGCGATTGGGTGGTGAACGTGTCACCGCCGAAGTCGGTGCCAGGCGGGAAGTAGAACGCCGTTCGGGTGGCCTGCTCCGACCCGGTGTTGGTGAGCGTCGCGCTCACGTCGATGGTGTCACCCTGGGCCGCGGTGGCGGGCGCGCTCAGGTCCGAGACCGCGAAGAACGACCCGAGGGTGAAGTTCTGGGTGGTGGTCCCGTTCGCTGGCACCTCCACGAACTCGATGTCGGTGGCGTTGTAGCCCTCGGCCTTCGCCCGCAGCGCGTACGTGCCACGGTCGAGACCGGTGATCTCGTAGTGGCCGCTCTCGTCGGTGGTCACGTTGAACGCGTCCCCGTCGGCGTCGACCACGTGCGCGCCCTCGATGGGCTGGCCCGCGGCGCTCTCGACGGAGCCCGCGATCGAGCCGTTACGTGGAGTGACTTCGAAATCGACGCCGGTGACTGCCTCGCCGGGGGCGACCGTGACGATCTCCTGGGGCCGGTAATCGCCAGGCGTGTCGGCGACGTTCACGACGTACTGTCCCGGCGGTACGTCGATGGTGTACGTGCCGTTCGCGCCGGTCATCGCCTCGTGGACGTTGCCCTCGCCGTCCTCGGCGGCGACGGTGACGTTCGCGACCGGTTCGCCGGTGTCGCTCGCGGTGACCGTCCCGCTGATCGACCCGTCCATCGGGGCGAGCGCGAAGTCCTGGGTGACCGTGCCGTTCGCCGGCACGTCGACTTCAGCGGTCGTGTTCTCGTAGCCCTCGGCCGACACCGTGACGTTGTGCGTGCCCGCGGGCACGCCGTCGATCCGGTACGTGCCGTCCGCGCCGGTCACGGCGGTGTAGTTGCCGTCGTCGACCTCAACCGTGACGTCGACCGTCGCGCCCTCGATCGGGTCGCCGGTCGCGTTGTTGGTCACCGTTCCTTCAACGGCACCGCGCTCGACGTCGATCGTGAGCGGCGCGTAGTCCGTATCGTCCTCGCTCTCGACCACGTGGCGGTAGCCGATCGAGATGTCGATGTCGTCCGGGACCGTGTCGGTGAACTCGACGGTCTCGGACTCACCGGGATCGAGCGTGACGTTCTCGCTGGTGTCGTCGAGCGCCCCAACGCTGGTGCCGACCGGACCGAAGCCGCTGACGTGCGCGACCGAGTTCGCGAGGATCCGGTTCGATGCCTCGCTGAACGGAGCGGGAAGGTAGCTCGTCTGTCCGAGCGAGTCCGCGAGCACCGTGTTCGTCGACGCGTCGACCGCGATGGCTGCCCCGGCGGTGGTGCCGCTCTCGCCGACGGTGGCGATCGTCTGACCGCTGTAATCGCTGTGCCAGCTGTGCTCGGGCCCCGATCCGGTGAAGACGTCCACCTGATCACCGGGGTCGCCCACACCGGCGAAGATCGGGTGATCCTGCGTGATCTGGAAGTACGGATCGCCGGCGCTGAACTCGTCGGAGTGGCTCGCCGGATTGCCGGTCGCACTGGACAGTTCGTTGACCGCGTCGCTGCCGCCGAAGTTGCCCCACTGGTCGAGGTAGACGACGCCCGTCTCGGTGTCGTCGGTTGCCTCGTGGAAGTCCTCGACGGGCCCATCGCCCGTCTGGAACTCGTTGACGACGAACGTGTCGTAGGCGTCGATCTCGTCCATCACGTTGCTGGCGTTGACGAACGTCACGTCGTAGCGCTCGGCCGGCAGCGACGATTCGAGCCGATCGACGAGCGCCTGGCTCTGGGTGTCGTTCACGTCGTCGACGACCGCGACGTCGGTCTGATTCGGCACCAGATCGTACCGCACGGTCTGTTCGTCGGTCGCGTTACCGGTGTTCTCGACCGTCGCCGAGACGTTGACCGTCTCGCCGGGGCTGGCCTCGTCGGGTGCGTCGGTGATCTCGACGTCGAAGAATCCTTCGAGCACCGTGATGTTTGCCGTCTGTGAGTCGTCTTCCGTGTGGACACCGTGTTGGTAGGTGCCAGCGCTCACGCCGTCGGTCTCGATGTCCTCGAACCCGACGGTGGTGCTCTCACCCGCACCGAGCGTGACGTTCGTGGTCCGCTCGACTGTGCCGTCGAGGCGATACTCGACGGTCTGGGTGTCCGCCTGGTTGCCGGTGTTGGCGATCGTCGCGTTCACGTCGAACGCGTCGCCCTGTTCGACCTCCGCGGGCGCGCTCAGGTCCGAGACTTCGAAGTTCGACCCGAGGACCGTGATCTCGCCGGTCGCGGAGTCGTCCTCGCTGAACACGCCGTGGTAGTAGTCGCCCGCCGGGAGGTTCGAGGCGTCGATCTCGAACGCCACCGTGGTCTCGTGCGGGCGGTCGACGGGATCGTCGACACCCTCGGGGGCCATGTCGACGATCTCGGTCGCGACGGGTTCGCCCTCACCGAGGTCGCTCTCGTTTTCGGCGACGTGGAACGCGATCTCCTGGAGCGCGCCCTCGTCGCCGGGGTTTTCGAGGTCGACGGTGACGTTGAACGTCTCGGTCTCGTTCACCTCGTCCGGTGCTGTGAGGTTCGACACCTGAATCTCGCCCTCGTCGAGTGTGCCCTGAACCTTCCGCTGGAGCAGGCGCAGGTCGGTCCTGGTGACCTCGCCGTCACGGTTCATGTCCCCGAGATTCGCGTTGAAGTTCTCTGGTTCCTGCCCGTAGAGGTACTGCTGCATCAGTCGGACGTCCTGGACATTGACCTCGCCGTTCTCGTTGACGTCACCGAGTTCGGACTCGGGAGCGGCAGCGGCGATCTGCTGGGTCGCGTTGTGGACGTCGATGATGCCCATCCCGTACCGCGTGTCTTTCTGCCCGTGCTGCGTACTCCGCTCGTCGCTCGGCGGCGTGGGGTCTGCGGGTCTCCACGCCGTCTTGTTGAGCGCCTGCTGGATCTCGTAGACCGACGCATCGGGGTTTGCCGAATGCATCAGCGCGATCGCCCCTGCGACGTGTGGAGTGGCCATCGAGGTCCCGCTGAGGTTCTGATAGCCGTTGCCATCGGGATCGGCGCTCGTTACGGCAGCGCCGGGCGCGGAGACGTTCGGCTTGATGAACGTGCTCGGCCACTCGGCGGGTGGGTCGTCCCAGTTGCTCTTGTCGATGACCCCGCCGCTGGAGAACTCCGCGATGTCGCCCTGGGCGTTCGAGGCTCCGATTGAGAACGTCTTGTGATCGTTGCCGGGCGAGCCGACACACCCCTCGCCAGCGTTCCCGGCTGCGGCGACGAAGCTGGTCCCCGAGGACTTCGCGTTCTCGACCACCGGGATCCACGCTTGCGAGTAGACCGGGCCGAACAGGCCACAGCCCGCGCCGAGGCTCAGGCTCGCCACGTCGGCTCCCTCGCTGACGGCCCACTGGACGCCGCCGATGACCTGGGTGGTCGAGCCGCTGCCACCGGGAATGACCATCCCGTGCATCAGTTGGACGTTGGGCGCGACGCCGATGTACTGGCCGCTCGCGTCGCCACCAGACACAGTGCCGCTGACGTGCGTGCCGTGATAGGCACTATCGCGCGGCTCGGAGCCGGGGACCTGGTTGCCGTTCTCGTCGAACTCGGCCCACCCACCGGGGTAGGTTTCGTTCGACGCGTTCTCGGTGTAGAGATCGATATCCGGGTGGCCGATGTCGACGCCCGTATCGAGCACCGCGACTTTGGTGCCCTCGCCGCGGGTATCGAACTCGTTCCAGGTCTGCGTGGCGTTGATCTGGTCCAGCCCATAGGTAGTGTTGATGTCGTTCGGGCCGGCCGCCGCGTCGTCACCGGTCGGCCGGACGGGCTGGTTTTCGGGCGGTTCCGGGACCGAGATCTCGCGGCTCTTGACGACCGCGTTGACGCCGTTGATCTGTGCCAGCGACCGAACGCTGGTTTCGTTGGTGTCGACGGTGGCCGCAACGAGGTTGGCGATCCAGAACCGGTTGGTGACGTCGACGCCCCCGAGGTCGGTGGCGTCGGTCGTCACCGACGACTGGGTGCTCGCCGCGTGCTGTTTCAGCGTCTCGATCGTCTCCTCTCGATCCGCCCCGCGATCGACGGCCGCCTGATCGAGGACGAGGAGTACGTCGACCGTCCCGTTGGCGTCCTGCAGCGCCGAACCGATCGGGGCTGCTTGTGATTGGGTCGCGCCGGCAGACTGGGTGGCCTGTGTCTGTCCCCCGACGGAGCTCAGTTGTGTGGTATCCGAATCGATGCTATGCTGCGTGGAGTGGTGGCCCGTCCCCATCGCACCGGCGAACGGTGCTGCCATGGAAAGCGTGACCACCCCCGCGACGATGATCGCGAGAACTGTGGCGTATTTACGTGGCATGGTTGGTCCGTGTTTGTTTCGCTGCAACACGCATTGGTATATGTCGATATGACAGCTACCTGTATGCGTGATGGAGCAAGTCTCGAATCTATAGGTCTTAAAATTACCTCTAATTTTCAGATTTGAGGTGCAGTGTAATGTCTACAGACGAATGTTATCGTGCATTCGAGCATGTTGTTGTTCATTTGATCCGATCGATGGTCAGATGGGGTGGAGTTGAGAGATACGAACTCACTTCGAAACTGAAGACGATGCGAGCCGAGGCGTGGTCGGCGAGGTTCGTGCGGGCCTCCGTGACCATCCCCGGCAAGAAATCCGTCATCGCGACGTTCCACTCGTCGGGGACGCGGTCGGCGTTCGCCTCCCAGAGCTTGCCTGGCTCGCAGCCCAACGTCAGCACCCGTGCGTCGTCGGGGAGTTCGAACTCAGCGAAGATCCACGGATGGAACTCCCGCTCGGCGGTGCTGTACCCCTCGTGGAGCGCGATCCGCGCGTTCAGGTTCGTGGCGTCGGCGTACTGCTCTTTGAGCGCGTCCGGGTCGTCCAGTCAATCGATCATTTCGTCGCCGTGTGGAGCGCTTTCTGACAACTTCGGGGGCCCGAGCCACGAGCACCGCCGCGTCACGCGAGCGGTCGGAACCACACCGCGAGAAAGAGCAGTCCGAGGAAGACGTAGGAACCGCGCATCAACACCTCGGTCGCGCGCCGAGGTTCGAGCCGACGGGTCGTCACGGCGACACCGGCGAACGCGACGGCTGCGAGGGCAGTGCTCGGCGGAAACACGCCAGCGGTCGCACCAACGAGCACACCCACGAGTGCGAGCGCAACCAAGCCGTATGCGACCCGGCGAGCGCGCGCCCGACCGAGCATCACGGCGACGGTCCGCTTGTCGATCGAGCGATCGTAGGCGTCGTCCTTCGCGTCGTCGATGACCTTGATCCCCGAGAGGAGCACGAGGAAGACGGCCGCAAAGGCGAGCGACGGCACCGAGAACGTGCCCGTCTGGACATAATATCCACCGAGGATCGAGAGTGCGATCCCGACCGGATAGCCGGCAGTCGCGCCCACGGGGTGCATGTCGAGCTGGGGCGCATGGAGATACCCGACGAACCACGCTGGCAGCGTGACGAGCGCCGCACCGAGTCCAACCGCGAACCAGAGCCAGCCGAGACACGCCGCGAACCCGCCGGTCGCGAGCGCGAGCCCCAGCCGACAGCCCCCCACCGTGAGCGGGTGGTCGTCGTCCTCACCTCGAACGTGGAAGTCGACGTAGCCGTCCTTGACGTGGGCGGTGTAGACCGCACAGAACATCGCCGCCATGTGGACGACACCGGCGACCGGCGAGAGAGTGGGAGCGAGTGCCGCACCGAACCACGACGCCGCGAGCGGTGGGAGCATGAACACCGGATGGACCTGCGAGGCGAGCGCGGCGAGATCGGCTCGTGGTCCCTGCTCGTGGCGTGCGATAGCCATGCACCCACGTTCGAGTCCCCGTCACATAGTTGTGCGGCCGGAGTGTGGCGTTTCGATGCCACAGGGGTCGGCGTACGAACGCGCGTCGATTTCTGAAAGAGACGATCCTCCCGGCGTGTCAGTCGTTGGACGCGGGGTCGGTCGATCGCTCCCGATCCGGGCCTACCATCGCGTTCTCGCGGAGGTCGGCCTCGATGTCTTCGAGCGAGCGGCCCATCGTCTCGGGGACGTGCGAGTAGACGAACACGAACGCGAGGAGGCAGAACCCACCGAGCAGCCAGAACGAGAGGCCCTCGCCGAGTCTGTTGATCAGCGGGAGGAAGGTCAGGGCGACGAGGAAGTTCGCTCCCCAGTTGAAGACGCTGGCGACGCCCTCCGCGGTCCCGCGGATGCGAAGCGGGTAGATCTCCGAGATGAGCAGCCAGAACACCGGCCCGAGACTGATCGCATAGAAAGCGACGTAGCCGATCATGCTCGCAAGCGTCACGTAGCCGACGACGCCCGAGAGTCCGGGGAGGAAGAAGCCGAGCCCCAGAATTCCAAGCATCACCGTCATCCCACCGGTGCCGACGAGCAACAACGGTCGCCGGCCCACGCGATCCACGAGGAGGATGGCGACAACAGTTAAGAGGACGTTGACCGTGCCGACGCCGACAGTACCGACGATCGAGGCGATGTCGTTGAACCCGATGTTGTTGAGGATCGTCGGCGCGTAGTAGATGATGGTGTTGATGCCGCTTACCTGCTGGATGACCGCGAGGCCGACGCCGACGACGAGCGCCGGGCGAACCCACGGTTCGAGCAGGTCCGAGAGGTCGCCTTTCGCCTCGGTTTCGCTGACCTCGTGGATATGCTCGATCTCCTCGTCGATATCGTCGGTGCCGCGGACGCGGGAAAGCACGTCTCTCGCCTCGTCGAGCCGGTCGTTTTCGACGAGCCAGCGCGGGCTCTCGGGGAGGAAGTACGTCCCGACCGCCAGCACCGCCGCCGGCACCGCGCCGAACCACAGCATCCAGCGCCAGCCGATGATCCCGAGGAACTCGGGGGCGAAGGCGTAGTTGACGACGTACGCCAGCAGGATCCCGATCGTGATCATCAGCTGCTGGAGGAAGCCGAGCGCGCCCCGGATGTCGGAGGGAGCCGTCTCGGAGATCAACAGCGGGCCGACGATCGACGCGACGCCGACGGCGACGCCCTCGATGACCCGCCAGACGATGAGCCACTCGATCGTCGGCGACAGCGCCATCCCGAACGAGCCGACGAAGAACACGACTGCACCGGCGAGCGTCAGCCGGCGACGGCCGAACCGATCGGCCAACGTCCCCCCGGTCGCCGCGCCGATCATCGCTCCCACGAGCACGCTGCTGGTGACGACGCCTTCGAGAAACGGTGACAGCGTGAACGTCTGGTCGATGTACAACAGCGCCCCCGAAATGACGCCGACATCGAAGCCGAACAGCAACCCGTTGAGCGCGGCGATCCCCGCCATGACGTAGACGAAGGTGCTGTGCTCGTGCTCGGCGTTCACCAGCCGGTCGGCTACGCCCATCGCTCACCGCCACGGACAACTGCTGTTCGGCCGATGTGGTCCGTCCACAGTCGGTCTCGGTCGCTCCGGTCCGTCGCCGTTCGGTCCGCTCGACCAACAATCACACGGACGATAACCCAGATATGAATGAATATATTGTGGTGTATCGACCACCATCGATCACGATGTTTCGTGGGCGGCGACGCGCGTCAGAGAGGTGTTAGCGACGTCAGCGAACCGCGCTTGCGGCGTCGTCCATGATCTCGAGTGCGTCCTTCAGGTCCTCGATGCCGGCGGCGTAGGAGATCCTGGCGTAGCCGTCGCCGCCGTCGCCGAACGCCTCCCCCGGGACGACGACGACGCCGCGATCGAGACACTCGTCGACCCATCCATCGGGGGCCTTGGGCATGGCGTAGAACGCGCCCTGCGGGGTCGGGGTGTCGAGGCCGGCGTCGGCGAGGCCGTCGAGCAGTACGTCACGGCGCTCCTCGAAGGCGTCGACCATTTCGTGGACGCGATCCTGTGGTCCGGAAAGGGCGGCCTCGGCGGCGTACTGAGCGGGCGCGCTCGCGCAAGCCTGGACGTACTGGTGGACCCGGAGCATTCGGTCGATCCGGCGGTCGGAGCCCGCGACCCAGCCGAGTCGCCAACCCGTCATCGAGTACGCCTTCGAGCAGGCGTTCACCACCACGACGTTGTCCGACTCGGCGAAGTCCATCGGCGAGTGGTGGTCCCCCTCGAAGACGATGTGTTCGTACACCTCGTCCGAGATGCAGAGCACGTCGTGCTCGTCGGCGATCCGCGCGAACTCGCGCATGTCGTCCTCGGACTGGACCGCTCCCGTGGGATTGGCGGGGCTGTTCACCACGAACGCCGCGGTGTCGTCGGTGATGGCTGCCTCCACGTCCGCGGGGCTCATCGTGAGGTCCTCGCGGAGTTCGACGGGGTGTGGTTCGCCGCCGGCGAGGTGGGTCAAGGCGGCGTAGGAGACGAAGCCGGGATCGGGGATGACGACCTCCTCGCCCGCGCTCACGTGGGCCTCGATCGCGAGGTGGAGCGCCTCGCTGCCGCCCGCGGTCGCGATCACCTGGTCCGGGCCGACGTCGAACCCGTTGTCGCGGGCGTGTTTCTCGCTGATCGCCTCGCGGAGTTCGGGGATGCCCGCGTTCGAGGTGTAGCCGTCGGTCGCGCCGCCCTCGATCGCGTCGACCGCCGCCCCCCGGACGTGCTCGGGGGTCGGGAAGTCCGGCTGGCCGAGGCCGAGGTTGATCGCGTCGCCGCCCGCTGCCTCGAACACCTCGCGGATGCCGCTGATCGCGATCCGCTCCACCCGGTCGGCAAAGTCCGTCATGAATCTACAGGCGATGGCGGGGCCGATAACTGTTCGTGTTTCGCCCGCCGTCGGCGACTCACTCGGTCGCCTCGCGCAGCGTCTCGACGTGGTGTTCGAGCGTCGCGAGCGCCGCGTCGGGGTCGACGTAGCCGTCCTCGTAGTCCTCGAACACCGAGTCGGCCCGGTCCAGGAACGTCTCGACGGCGTCGTCCGTATCGGTCATGCGTTCGGTATCCTCGCACGGTACTTGTGTCTGCTTGTCGCCGACGTGTGCTGCGGGGCGGCGGTAGGGTGGCAGTCGCGGTGTGGTGGCGGTTGCGGGGCGGTGGCGGTTTGCGGTGTGAGGGGGCAGCGAGGGCGTATGGCGTCTCCGGCGGACGAAGGGTGAGCGATCAGCGCTCTCGCGAGTAGCGTGGCACTTCGATCCTGCGGATCATGCGGGCGGGCGCGAAGCGCCCTCGGAACGGCGAATCCGTTCCGATGGGCTGTACGGGAGCTCCGCTCTCGTGAACGTCCGTGTGCAGACGAAGCGAGCGAGAACACGGTAGAGCGAAGTCCTCTCAACGGGGCAAAACGTCTCGGTGCGAGCGTTTGCGAGCAAGCGGCCGGAGGGCCGCGAGCGTCGCAAACGGTCCTACATGTAGCCGAGGTCGCGCAGGCGCTCCATCAGGTCTTCCTTGTCCTGGGCGCGGCCCGCGCGCTCGGTCGTGCCTTCGAGATCCTGGAGCCACGCGGGCTCCTCGTCGGCTTTTTCGGTGCTCACTTCGCTGCCGAGCGACCGGAAGCCAGCGAAGTACTTCGGGCTGATCGGGATGTCCTCGTTGGTGAGGTCGTTCGGGAGGTCGTCGGCGCTCTGGGGGACGTAGCCCTCGTCGGGGTACTCCGCGACGGTCTCGGGGACCGCGAAGTTCCAGAAGGCGTCCCAGACGTCGCGCTCTGCGAACTGGAGGATCGGCTGGATGCGGTCGTGGGGCGGGTAGATCTCGGGGTCGTGACGCGGGCTGAAGAAGGTCTCGTCCGCGCGGGCCTCCTGTTCGTCCCAGCGGACGCCCGAGATGACGCCGTCGACGTCGTACTCTTCGAGGGCGTCGTTGAGCGCCACCGTCTTGAGCAGGTGGTTGCCGACGTAGGTGTCGAGCAGGAACTCGAAACTGTCCTCCTCGTATTCGAGGATGTTCCGGACGTGATGCTGGTTGTGCTCGGAGAGGTCCTCGATGGGGATGTCGTCGCCCGGTTCGAGTCCGTGCTCGTCGACGTACTCGCCGACGTCCTCGTTGCGCGCGTAGCGCACCTCGAGATCCCACTCGTCGGCCCACTTCTCGACGAAGTCGTGGATCTCGTCGAAGTGCTGGTAGTGGTCGATGAAGATCGCGGGCGGCACGTCGAGATCGAAGCGCTCGGCGACCTCCTTGATGAAATAGAGGGTGAGCGTCGAATCCTTCCCGCCGGTCCACATCACCGCGGGGTTCTGGTACTGTTCGAGGCCGCGCTTGGTGACCTCGATCGCCTTCTCGAGCTTGTCCTCGATGCTCGGGTAATCCTCGGGGTCTTCGCCCTCGCCGTCGGTGTAGTCGACGTCGAGGTAGTCGGGGAACGCGTCGGACATTTCGTAATGAGATATAATTACCTGCGTAAAAGCCCTTGTGGCTTCGACGCGGGCTGGTATGCGTTCACACCACGATCCGCACAGTCCGCGGCTATCGCCCGCTCGTTCGGTGCTGGCCGTACTGCACGCCGATCGCGAGGCAGAGCAGTCCGAAGACGACCATCGCGGGCAGGACCATCATCAACACGGTGCCGGCCGCCATCACGCCCGCAACGAGCAGGCCACCGACGCCGATCGCGATGAGGGCGACGAACGCGATGGCGGTCGTGGTCGAATCGAACTCCATGCTTGGCGTACGGCCCGGCGAAAATAAGCGCTTTCGGAAGCGGTCCGAGGTTTACCAGGGCGCGAAGTCGGGATCGACCTGCCGTTCTTCCCTGTCGATCCCGTCGATCGTTTCGATGTCCTCGTCGTCGAGATCGACGTCGAGCGAGTCCCAGTTGTCCTCGATGTGGTCCTTCCCTGTGGCCTTGGGGATCGCGGTGACGCCCTTCTCGCGGAGCCACGCGAGGCTGACCTGGGCCGCGCTCGCGTCGTGTTTTGCGGCGATCTCGGTGAGTTCGTCGACCTCGAAGACCTCGCCGCGCGCGAGCGGCGAGTACGCCACGAGTTCGATGTCGTGCTCGTCGCAGTAGCTCCGAAGTTCGTCCTGTGGGAGCAGCGGATGACACTCGACCTGGTTCGCGAAGATCGGCTCGTCGAGGACCTCGTGGGCGGTGTCGAGATGCTCGGGCTCGAAGTTCGAGACGCCGATCCGGTCGATCGCGCCGCGATCCTTCAGCTCGGCGAACGCCGGCAGGGTGTCCTCGGCGTCGTACTCGCCGGCCGGCCAGTGGGCGTAGAGGAGATCGACCGACTCCACGCCGAGTTCGTCGAGGCTCTCGGTCGTGCTGTGGATCACGTCGTCGTAGCTCAGGCTCGACTTCCAGACCTTCGTCGCGAGGAAGACGTCCTCGCGCGGGACGTCCGCTCCCTCGATCCCCTCGCCCACGGCCTCCTCGTTGCTGTACGCCTGGGCGGTATCGATATGTCGATACCCCGTCTCCAGCGCCGTGCGGACGCTCTCGGCGCACTGTTCCGGGTCCTCGTTCTGCCACGTGCCGAGGCCCAGCATCGGCATCTCGTCGGCGCGCGGGGCGCTCTCGGAACTGCGTTGCTCTTGAGACATACACCACCAATCATGGCCACTAACCGAAAAGCCGTTCGGGAACCGGCGAATCGGGCTGATTGGGGGTGGTTCACGAGACGGTAGCGGTTGTGGCGGTGGCGGTGCGGCCCTGGCGTCTCGACGAACAGAGTGAGTCGAGGCTCAACAGAGCGTTGCTCTCCTGGTGGATGAAGGGCGACGGCGCGAGCGGCGGGCGGCGCGAACGTAGTGAGCGCCGCCAACGAACGGGGAGCGGAGCGACCCGTGAGTACTGAGCGCGTGCTGAGGGCTTCGGCGGTGCGTGTGGTGGCGGTCCTCGGTGGATCGAGGGCGAGCGACCATCGGGAGCGAGGGCTCGGGCGGTGCTGTGCGGTTGCAGAGCGGTGCAGTCGTGGAGAGCGCTAGCGTACCCACCGCGAGCGAGCGTAGTGAGCGAGCGGGTGTTTTTCGTCGAGGTTTTTGCAAGGGGGGTCGCGTGAGCGACCGAAGGGAGCGAGCGCGATCCCCCCGCAGGAAAAAAGTCGTTTAGAGCGAGCTCTTGATCTTCTCGAAGAACCCTTCGGCGACTTCGACTTCCTCGCCGCCCGCCTCGGCGAACGCTTCGAGCGCCTCGCGCTGTTCGTCGTTCATCTCCTCGGGCGTCACGATCTGGACCTTCACGAAGAGGTCGCCGTTGCCACGTCGGCGCAGTCGGGGCATCCCCTTGCCTTCGAGCCGGAACGTCTCGCCGCTCTGGGTGGCCGACGGGATGTCCATCTCGACGCTGCCATTGAGCGTGGGGACCTCGACGGTGGTGCCGAAGGTGGCCTGCGGGAACGAGATCGCGGCCCGGTGGGCGAGGTCGTCGCCGTCGCGGTCGAACTCGGGATGCTTGCGGATGCTGATCTCGATCAGGAGGTCGCCGTTGGGGCCGCCGTTCTCGCCGGGTGCACCCTCGCGCTCCATCCGGAGGCTCTGACCGTCTCGAATCCCGGGGGGAACTTCGACTGACAGGGTGGCCTCGTTGCGAATTTGGCCGTCACCGGTACACGTCGAACAGGTCTCGCTGTAGAGGGTCCCTTCACCCTCACATCGGCGGCAGGTCTGGGTCTGCTGGACTCTTCCGAGAGGCGTCTGCTGGACCTGGGTGGTCTGGCCGCGGCCCTCGCACTCCGGGCAGGTCTCGGCGTCGGCGCTGTCGGGGTGGCCCGAGCCGCCACAGTCGGGACAGGTCTCGGGTCGTGCGACCGTGAACTGTTTTTCGACGCCCTCGTGGGCCTCTTCGAGTTCGATCGCGAGGTCGGTCCGGAGATCGGGGCCCTGGCGCGGGCCGCTGCGACCGCCACCCCCGCCGCCCGCACCGCCGCCGAAGAACTGCTCGAAGATGTCGCCGAGACCGCCCTGGCCGCCCGCGCCGCCGAACGGGTCGCCACCGCCCATGCCACCCATGCCGCCCATCCCGCCCGCGCCACCCGCACCGCCGCCGTCGAACCCGCCACGTTTCTCGGCCTGCTCGAAGCGCTCGTGACCCATCTGGTCGTAGGCCTGGCGCTTCTGGTCGTCGGTCAGCACCTCCTTCGCCTGCTTCGCTTTCTTGAACTTCTCGTCGGCGTTCGGGTCGTCGGAGACGTCGGGGTGGTACTCGGCGGCTTTCTTCCGGTAGGCCTGCTTGATGTCGTCCTCGCTCGCGTCCCGGGAGACGCCGAGCACCGAATAGAAGTCCTCGCTCATTGGGTTGCACACGGGTAGTGGATTGAGACACTTGAAAAGAACGGGTTCGTCCGATCGCCCGAACCGACCGACCGCTGCACCCCAACAGCTATTGCAAGCCGTAGTATTATATTGGTACGAATGAGCACGATCTCCGAGGTCTCGATCGGGGCGACCACGTTCGCGCTCGGCGACACCCTCGAAGCGGTGCCCGAGGCGACGTTCGACGTCGAGCGCGTGGTCGCCCACGACGACGACCACGTCATGCCGTTCGTGTGGGTGACCGCACCGGACCGCGCAGCGCTCGAAGCGGCCTTCGCCGACGACCCCAGCGTGGTCGACATCGAACTCCTCTCGGAGCTCGACGACGAGTGGCTCTACCGGATGGAGTGGGTTTCGCACGTCCAGTTCGTCGTCCACGCGATCGTCGAAGAGGGGGCGACGGTGCTGGACGCACACAGCGGGCGGGGCCGGTGGCAGCTCCGGATCCTCTTTCCCGACCGCGCCTCGCTCTCCCGGACCTACGAGTCCTGTGAGGGTCACGACATCGACATCGACATCGAAACGATCTACGAGATGGACAACGAGCGCCACGGTCGATACGGCCTGACCGACGATCAGTCCGTGACGCTCACCACGGCGTTCGAACACGGGTTCTACGAGGTCCCCCGAGGAGTCTCGGTCGCGGATCTCGCCGACGAGCTCGACATCTCCCACCAGGCGCTCTCCGAGCGGTTCCGCCGGGCACACGGCACCCTCATCGAGAACTCCCTGATCATGGGGCGCGAACGCGACGACGAACGGACGGCCGCCCCCGAGCTGTAGCCGCCAGGCCGTCGCGTCCGATCCTCGATGGGACGTATCGACGACGGACGGCCGCGAGAGACGACCCTTTTTTATAATCCGACGGATAACGGGACGGACAATGACAGCCGAACAGTACGACGTTGTGGTGGTCGGGGCCGGGACCGCGGGCGCGTTCGCCGCCGCGACCGCCGCACGAGAGGGGGTCTCGACCGCTCTCGTCGAGCGCAAGCCCGAGGCCGACGTCGGTGACATCGCCTGTGGCGACGCGATCAAGGGAACCAGCTCGTTCCCCGACGTCATCGACCTCGACTACCTCCACGAGGAGGCGTTCACCAACGACCACATCGAGAAGGCGCGCTTCGAGAACCCACAGACCGGCGACCACATCGACGTCCCGCTTCCGGGCAACGGTGCGGTCGTCGATCGGAAGCGCTACGGCGAGGTGATCGTCGAGGAGACCGAACGCGCCGGCGCGGAGCTCCACTGTGACACCGTCGTCAAGGACGTCGTTCAGGAGAATGGTCGCGTGACCGGCGTCGAAACCGTCCGCAAGGGCGACCCCACGACCTACGAGGCCGACGTGGTGATCGACGCCGCGGGCTCGCTCTCCCTGCTTCAGGACAAGGTCGACTTCGACGGGACCACCTTCGACACCAACGTGAACTACTCGCAGTTCTGTTCGGCCTACCGCGAGGTCGTCGAGGTCGATTCCCCCGTCGACTGGGACGACTCGCTCGTCTTCAAGCCCACCGAGGAGCTCGGCTATCTCTGGTACTTCCCCCGGACCAGCACCGAGATCAACGCCGGACTGGGGTTCCAGATGAACAAGTCGCCGATGGAGCTGGTCGAGGTCCTGAAAGACGACCTCAGAAAGCGCCCGGAGTTCGACGGCGCGACGGTCAAGAGCAAGCTCGGGGCCGCGCTCCCGACGCGGCGGCCGTACGACTCGGCGGTCGCGCCAGGCTTCATGGCGGTCGGCGACGCCGCTGGCCACGTCAACCCCACCACCGGCGGCGGGATCCCGGGCGCGGCGAAGGCCGGCCACTGGGCCGCGACGAAGGCCGTCGAGGCCGTTTCCTCGGGCGACGCGAGCGAACAGCAGCTCTGGGAGTACAACTACAAGGTGATGCGCGACTTCGGCAAGCGCTTCGCCGCGATGGACGTCTACAACATCTTCGGCGGCGCGAACGACGTCGACGACCTCGTGAACATCCTGACCTCGATGCCGAGCCAGCAGATCATCGACGCGCTCGGCAAGGAGGGCACCGCCTCGATGAGCCTCGGCCTCAAGCTCAAGACGATCCTCAAGACCTACGGCCACTGGGAGACGCTGTACGACCTCTACAAGGTCCAGGGCAAGGCCGCCGAGGTCAAGGCCCTCTACGACGACTACCCCTCCTCACCCACCGAGTTCGACGCCTGGCAGGAGTCCCGCGACGCACTCATGGACGAGGTGTACGCGCTCACCGGCGCGGAGCCCAAGTACTAGAACCCACTTTTTTACAGAGGGTCCTCCCTCGCGCCTGCGGACGTCGTCAGAAATCTTCGATTTCCGACTGCCAAGCAGAACGCTTCGCGTTCTGATGACGCTCGGTCGAACCCTCTGCAAAAACCTGTCCTGCCGAGCGCAGCGAGGCAGGGCTCGGAAGACGCTTCGCGTCCTCCGGTGGACGAAAAACACCCGCTCGCTCACTACGCTCGCTCGCGGTGGGTACGCTAGCGCTCTCCACGACTGCACCGCTCTGCAACCGCACAGCACCGCCCGAGCCCTCGCTCCCGATGGTCGTTCGCCCTCGATCCACCGAGGACCGCCACCACACGCACCGCCGAAGCCCTCAGCACGCGCTCAGTACTCACGGGTCGCTCCGCTCCCCGTTCGTTGGCGGCGCTCACTACGTTCGCGCCGCCCGCCGCTCGCGCCGTCGCCCTTCATCCACCAGGAGAGCAACGCTCTCCTGAGTCCTGCGGTCGCGGAGCGACCGCAGACACCAGGACCGCACCGCCCGGCCGTCGTCGGCCGCCTCAGTAGAGGTCGTCCAGCTCCGACTCGACGTGACTGTGTTCCTCGGCCGGGAACTCGCCGTTCTCGACCGCGTCGACGTAGCCCGACACCGCTGTTTCCATCTCGCTGCGGACGTCACCGAACGCTTCGGCGAAGGGGGGCTGGCGGTCGCCGAGCCCGAGCACGTCGTTGGCGACGAGCACCTGGCCGTCGCAGTCGGGGCCGGCCCCGATCCCGATGGTGGGGATCGAGAGGTCGTCGGTGATCCCCACCGCGAGGTTCGCCGGGACGTGTTCGAGCACGAGCGCGAACGCGCCCGCGTCCTCGTGCTCGCGTGCGAGACGGGCGATCTCGTTCGCGGCCTCTTGGGAAGTCCCCTGACGACTGTATCCAAGCTGGTTGACCTTCTGTGGCGTCAGTCCGAGGTGGGCCATCACCGGAATCCCGACCGCCGCGAGTCGTTCGGTGAGCTCGATGGTATGAGCGCCGCTCTCGATCTTGACGGCGTGTGCGCCCTCCTCCTTCAGCATTCGACCGGCGTTGTGGAGGCTCTCTGTCTCGTCGACGCCGAAACTGAGGAAGGGCATGTCGGCGATCACGAGCGGCTCGTCGGTGGCGCGCGCGACCGCGCCGGTCCGGCTCGCGACCTCCTCGACGGTGACAGGGAGCGTCGAGTCGTATCCCAGGGCGGCGTTGCCCATGCTGTCGCCGACGAGGATCGCGTCGACACCTGCAGCCTCACAGGCCGCCGCCGTCGGTGCGTCGTAGGCGGTCAACATCGTGAGTGGCGTCTCGGCCCCGGTCCCCGCACGGAACTCCCGCACAGTCGTCGGCATGGGCGACTCTCACACGCGACGGGAGTAAACGGCTCCGAATCCACACCGTGAACAGGCGGGAATCGATGTTCCCGTCGGGAACCATCCCCCGACGACGGTCCACGACGATCCGCTACTCGTGGCCGAGGACGGCCATCGGCTCGTACGGCTCTTCGAGGTACTCGACGTCGCTGTCCGAGAGATCGAGCTCGACCGCCTCGACTGCGTCCTCCAGATGTTCGACGCTCGACGTGCCGTAGATCGGTGCGGTCACGCCGTCTCTGTGGAGCAGCCACGCCAGCCCGATCTGGCTCATGCTGGCGTCGTGCTCGTCGGCGAGTTCCTGGACGCGCTCGTTGATTGCCCGGCTCTGCGGGGTGTCGTACCGATCCGCAGTCATCTCGCGCATTGCGTCGGTCTCCTCGTGCGGGCGAGCGAGGTAGCCACCCGCGAGCGGCGACCACGGGATCACGCCGACGTTTTCTTTCCGTGTGAGCGGCAGCATCTCGCGTTCCTCCTCGCGATAGACGAGATTGTAGTGGTTCTGCATCGTCGCGAAGCGCTCGAAGCCGAGACGATCGCTCGCGTGCAGCGCGTCCGCGAACTGGTGGGCCCACATCGAACTCGCCCCGAGATATCGGGTCTTGCCCCGCCGAACGGCGTCGTCGAGCGCCCCGAGAGTCGCCTCGATCGGTGTCTCGGGATCCCAGCGATGGATCTGATAGAGGTCCACCGTGTCCATTCCTAACCTCTGGAGGCTGTTCTCCAGCTCCTGGTCGATCGTCTTCCGGGAGAGCCCGCCCGAGTTCGGGTCGTCGTCGCGCATCTGGCCCCAGACCTTCGTGGCGACCACCTGCTCGTCGCGGTCGTACTCCGCGAGGGCGTTGCCGAGGATGCGTTCTGAATCCCCGTCCGAGTAGACGTTCGCGGTGTCGAAGAAGTTGATCCCGAGCTCGATCGCCCGGTCGATGACCTCGGTGGCTTGCTCCTCGCCGACGGTCCAGTCGAACATCTCCCCGCCTCCGGAGCCGCCGAAGCTCATACAGCCGAGGCAGATCTTGCTCACGGTCATCCCCGTGTCGCCGAGTGTCGTGTACTCCACCCCGACCGCTACGGCGGCCGAGCGAATAGCCGTTGGACCACGCCCGGTATTTGCCCCTAGCCGAGCCGATAAATGGCTGGTCCTGCGGCGACGGCCGAACCGTCCAGTCGACGGCTCAGAGGCTGCCGAACGCCCGTCTCGATCTCCGTCGGTGACCGCATCGACGGGATCCAACTGACCGACGGTTTTATATACGAAAATCACTAACCTCTGGTGAATTCGAGCAGCGACACGACACATCATGCAAGGACAAAACCAGCAGCAGGCCTACGATCGCGGAACGACGATCTTCTCGCCGGACGGGCGGCTCTACCAGGTCGAGTACGCCCGTGAGGCGGTCGAGCGGGGGAGTACGAGTCTCGGCGTTCGAACCGACGGGGGCGTCGTCCTCGTCGCGGAGAAACGCGTCCGGTCGCCGCTGATGGAGGGATCGAGCATCGAGAAGCTCCACGAGATCGACGACCACATCGCCATCGGGTCGGCCGGCCACGTCGCCGACGCGCGGCAGCTCGTCGACTTCGCCAGGCAGCGAGCACAGGTCGATCGCCTGCGCTACGGCGAGCCGATCGACGTCGAGACGCTCGCGGGGGCGGTCACCGACCACATTCAGGAGTACACGCAGACCGGCGGTGCACGGCCGTTCGGCGTCTCGCTGCTCGTCGCGGGCGTCGACGACGGCGAGCCGCGACTCTTCGAGACCGACCCGTCGGGCACCGCGACCGAGTGGAGCGCGAGCGCGATCGGTGCCGATCGCGATGCGATCCTCGACGACCTCGAGACGAACTACCGGCCGGACGCGGATCTCGACGGCGGCATCCACACCGCGCTCCGGGCGCTCGCGTCCGTGCGGGACGGGTTCGAGCCGAGCGAGGTGGCGATCGCGACGATCGATGTCGAAACGAAGCGGTACCGGACGCTCGACGAGGAGGCGGTCGAAGCCCATCTCGACGAACTCGACGTGGGAGACGACGATGAGTGACGACATCCATCCGACGACCGGTACCGAAATCGACGCCAGCGCCGTCGCCCCCGAGTTCGGGCCCCCGTCCCAGGGAGGCGTCGACGGGGCCGGGGAGCAGGACGAACTCGAGACGGGGACGACGACCGTCGGTCTCACGACCGAGGACGGCGTCGTGCTGGCCGCGGACCGGCGCGCGAGCGCCGGCAACCTCGTGGCGAGCAAGAACGCCGACAAGATCCTCGAGATCCACTCGTCGGCGGCGCTCACCATCTCGGGCAGTGTGAGCGCGGCGCAGTCGCTCGTGAACTCGCTGCGCGCGGAGGTCCGCCTCTACGAGACGCGCCGCGATACGGGGATGAGCCTCGAAGCGCTCGCGAACCTGACGTCGAACCTCCTGCGGAGCGGTGGGTTCCGGATCGTCCAGCCGGTGCTCGGCGGCGTCGACGCTGAGGGCAGCCACATCTACAGCATCGGGCCTGGCGGGAGCGTGATGGCGGAGGACTACGCCGTGAGCGGGTCGGGATCGCCGTTCGCGCTCGGCGTGCTCGAACAGGAGTACGATGCGGGGATGAGCGTCGAGGACGCCGCGACCACCGCGGCCCGCGCCGTCCAGAGCGCAGTCGAGCGCGACACCGCGAGCGGCAACGGGCTCTCGCTCGCGACGATCACCGGCGACGGCGTCGAGATCACCACCCACGAGCGCATCGAAAACGCCCTGTGATCGTCCCGTCGACCACGGTCGCCGCGTTCACAGCGGCGTGTGACGAAGCCGACTGTCCGACACCGGAGTAATCACCACGAATGGATCTCTCGATCGTCGACCTCGCACCGATTCCGGAGGATGGCACGGCAACCGAGGCGTTCGAAAACACCGTCGAACGGGCACAGCACGCCGAACAGCTCGGCTACTCGCGGTTCTGGGTGGCCGAACACCACGACTTCACCGACCGACTCGCGAGCACCACGCCCGAGGTGCTCATCCCCCACGTCGCTGCGAAGACCGACGAGATCCGGGTCGGCTCCGGTACCGTTCTCCTCAACCACTACAGCCCGTACAAGGTGGCGGAATCGTTCGGCGTGCTCGACGCGCTCGCACCCGACCGTATCGATCTGGGGCTCGGGCGAGCAACGGGGAACCCCGTCAGCGACCGCGCGTTACAGGAAGATCGGAGCCAGCAGCGCCGCAGCGACGACCACGCCGAGAAGATCGACGAGGTCGCGGCCCACCTCCACGACGGGTTCGACGACGACCACCCGTTCGACGACCTGAACATCGCCCGTTCGCGCGACAGCGTTCCCGAGATGTGGGTGCTCGGCTCCAGCCCGTCGAGCGCCGCGATCGCTGGCGAACTCGGGCTGAAGTACTGTTTCGCGTCGTTCATCAGACCCGGGCCAGCCGTCCAGGCGTTCGAGACCTATCGCGATCGGTTCGAACCCTCCCAGTATGGAGCCGGACCGGCGGAGCCGACGGGAGCGCTCGCGGCCAACGTCACCTGTGCCGAGACCGACGAAGAGGCGGCCAGACGACGCGCGACTGCCGAGGCGTCGCGCCGGCGGCTCCAGCGCGGCGAACTCGACAAGCCACCGATCCGGTCGGCCGAGGAGGCGATCGAGGAACTCGGCGGGGTGCCCGAACCGACGCCGATGCCGATCGAACCGGGCGAGTGGCCCCGCCAGATTTCGGGCAGTCCGTCGACGATCCGGAAACTGTTGAACGAGATGACGGCGCAGGTCGGTGTCGACGAGGTCGTGATCCAGAACCAGATCGCCGACCCGGACAACGTCCTGGAATCGCACGAACTGCTCGCCGACGCGTTCGATCTCGCCCCGCGATAAGCGGGCCGTATCGTCGTTCGTTCGCTGTGCGAGGATCGCGCGCAGCCGGGTCCCAGACCGGCGAGAAAGGCTTATCGCCGCGCGCTCCGACCTCGAACCGTGCCCGACCCCGTCGAGACCACCGATCCCGAGGGCGTCGACTACGGCTGGGTCATGCAGACCACGTTCGTGCTCACGATCGCTGTCGGCGCACCCGTCGTCGCGCTCCTCTCGGTCGGTTCCCCCCTCGACTCGTGGAACGCGCGCGTCTCCTTTGCGATCCGGGTCGGGGCAGTCGTCTGGGTGCTCGTCGCACTGGCGGTCTACGGCTACGCGCGGCGGACGATCGAGGAGTAGTGTCACGGTCGTGATCCGTATAGATGACGGCTGGCCGCCGGTTGAGCGACAGTTTTTAATGCACGAAGCTCTTTATGTCATACAACCGAATATTTTAGTGCCCGTAGTCCCGACTGTGTTGAGCGATGTCCGAAGACGTCATGCTTGAAGTCGGCGACAGCGCGTATCCGGGACGACTGAACACAGCCGAGGAGTCCTCGGATCGCGGGGTACTGGTGGTGCCCGGGGCGGGACACGGTCCGTTCGGCGACGTGTTCCTCCGCTTTTCCCGCACGGCAGCCGAAGAAGGCCACCACGTCGCCCGGTTTGAGACGTGGATGTCGCCTGGGGAACTGGAGAGCAAGACCGAGGAGGACTTCCGCGCGGAACTGGAGGCCGGCGTCGACTTCCTGCGCTCGCGAGGCTGTTCGACGATCACCGTGGTCGCCAAGAGCTTCGGTGGCCGGGTGGCCCTGGAGCATCTGCCGGAGGGCGTTGACCGGCTGGTACTGTGGGCACCCGCGGTCCTGGCGGAGGATGCCGAGGACGTCCCCGAAGAGGCATGGGAGCATCTGCCCTCGGTGACTCCCGGCGATTTCGCGGTCGACGTCCCCACCCGAATCCTCCAGGGCGACGACGACAACATCCCGGTCGACAGTGCTGAACGGATTGCCGAGGGGTTGCCCCAGGGCGAGCTAGTGATCCTCCCGGGCGAGGACCACTCATTCCTGCGAGACCACGAGCGAGTCATCGAGGAGACGGTGGCGTTCCTCGATGGCTCCTGAACCAGGTGTCTGGAACGATCCCTGTCCGTAGCTATCGGTAAAACGTACGTACGACCGTCTCAGAACGTCGTCGGCCCGTCGCCGACGTAGGCGAACCGTGTGCCGGCACGGTCGGCCGTCTCGGCGTCGCGTTCGGAATCCCCGACAAATAGCGTCCGCTCGGGGCTCGCCCCGAGCCGTTCGACCGCGGCCAGGAGCGGTGCGGGGTCGGGCTTGAACGTCGCGACGGTGTCGCGACCGACGACACATGCGACGGACTCGGCGAGATCGTGAGTGTCGAGCGCGATCCGGCAGGCGTCCTCGCAGTTCAGCGAGCAGACACCGACCGGGTGAGTGGTGGAGATCTCGTCGGCGAACGACAGCCGCTCCGAGCGACGTGCGCCCTCGCGCTCGTGGGTGGCAATCGCTTCCTCGACCGCGTCGCGGTGGCCGAGGTCCTCGGAGCGTTCGAGCATCCGCCAGAGATCCATCCCGTCGGTGTCGACGCCCCGACCGTCGAGCGTGTCGGCCACATCCACTGCGACCGCGTCCCAGTCGACGGCGAGGCGCACGAGCGTCCCGTCGAGGTCGTAGACGACGGCGTCCGTGTCGTCGGGGATGGTGACGGTCATACCCGGAAAAACGGCGGCTGGGAGAAGTCGGCTTCGATCCGGGCGAGCGGGTCAGTCGCGGAGTTCGCGCGCGATGACGTTCTTCTGGATCTCGCTCGTGCCCTCGTAGATCGTGGTGATCTTGGCGTCGCGGTAGAGCCGCTCGACGCCGCCCTCCGTGGTGTAGCCGTAGCCACCGTGGATCTGGATCGCCTCGTTCGCCACCGACACCGCGGTCTCGCCCGCGAAGAGCTTCGCCATGCTCGCGGCCTCACGGTGGTCCTCGCCGGCGTCCGCCCGTCGCGCCGCATCGCGGGTCAGAAGTCGTGCGGCCTGGGTCTCGGTGCGCATCTCCGCGAGCTTGTGCTGGATGGTCTGGATCTCGCCGATCGCGTCGCCGAACTGCTCGCGCTCTGCGGCGTACGCGAGCGACTCGTCGAGGGCGTGCTGGGCGAGGCCAACGGCCTGGGAGGCGATGGCGACCCGCCCGCCGGTCAGGATCGAGAGCGCCGCCGACAGCCCCCGTCCCTCCTCGGTCAGCCGGTTTTCCGCCGGAACCCGGACGTCGTCGAACTCGAGGCTGGTGGTGTCGCTCGCACGCAGCCCGAGCTTGTCCTCGCTCTTGCCGACCGAGAGACCCTCCACGTCCTTCGGGACGACGAACTGCGTGATCGAGTCGGGGTCGTCGCGGTCGGTTCGCGCGAACAGGATCACCACCCCGGAGCGCTCGCCGTTGGTGATCCACTGCTTGGTGCCGTTGATGACGTACTCGTCGCCAGGGTCCCCGCCAGCACCTTCGACGCGCCTGGCCTCGGTGGTCATCGCGGCGGGGTTCGAGCCGGCGTGCGGTTCCGAGAGCGCGAACGCGCCGACGGGCCGGCCGTCGACCATCTCCGGGAGCCACCGCTCGCGCTGGTCCTCGTCGCCGAACTCCGCGATGCAGGAGGTGGCGAGACAGTGGACCGAGAGCGCGGTCGCCACCGCCAGCATCCCACCCGCGAGCTCCTCGTTCACGAGGCTGTAGGTGAACGTGTCGGCGTCGAACCCGTCGTACTCTTCTGGTACTGTGAGCCCCGTCAGATCGAGGTCGGCGAGCCCGTTCCATACTTCTTCGGGGAACGCCTCCTCGCGGTCGGCCCGCTCGGCTTCCGGCCTGATCTCCTCGCGCGCGAACTCTCGGACCACGTCCCGGATCGCGCGCTGTTCGTCGGTGAGATTCATACCTGCTGGACGGCGGCGACGGGCAAAAATTACCCGTTCCGCGAACCGGCTGTCCGCTGGCACCCCGTCAGCGCCGTCCATCGACTCCGCCGCCGACTCACTCCTCGACGAGGGTGACGTCGAGGCGCTCTTCGAGCGCGCTGACGAGCGATCCGCCGACGTCCGCCCGCGCCGCTCTGCCCTCCTCGACTGCACGGAGCTCCTCGATCGGGGCGTCGAGGTCGTCCGCGAGCGCCTCGACGGAGAGGTCGGCGTCCTCGCGCGCCCGTTTCGCCCGATCGCCGTAGTCGGAGACGAGGTACGGGAGCTGGTCCCGATCGTAGTTGGTGCCCTCGCGCTCCCACCGCGAGGAGTCACCGCCGGTGTCGGTGAACGTCGCGGTGTTCTTGGCCGCGCGTTGTCGGCGGTCGCGATCCTGATCGGCGTCACGACCGCCGCTGGGTTTCGATCCACCGCGATCGTCGGTTTCGCCGTGATCGAGGCAGTTCGGGCAGAGATCGAGCTCCGCGCCCGCGACGGTCGCCGACGTGAGATCCGCGTCGTGCGCACCACAGAGTTCGCAGCTCTCCCCGTCGCCGGAAGCGTCCCCGGTGGAGTATTTCGCCATGGCTCGTCTTGACGCGCCGCGGGTATAACGGCCCGGCCCGAGTGACGCCGGCGGCTGGTGGCAGCCGGCCGGTGATGGCCGGGGTGGAACGGGGGCTACGAGCCCGCCGTCGAGAGCATGCTCCCGGCGACGCTCACGAGCTCGTCGGTGTCGGCCTCGCGGAGGCGCTCGTCGCCGAGCAGGAGGCGCAGGCGTGGCCGCCCCACGTCGATCGGCACCTTCTCGGTGTCGATCAGGCCGCCCTCTTCGAGGGTGGCCTTCTTGCGCGAGAACGTCGCGCGGCTGGCGACCCCGACGTCCTCGCCCCACGTGCTGATGTCGTAGAGCAGCTGTTCGTTCTTCGCCGCGGCGAGCAGGCTGACGACCACTTCGTCGACCTCGCTGTCGCCGTTGTTCCGTTCCGTGCCGAGCGCGGTACGCATCTGCTCGAAGTCAGCCCGAACGTCGGGGCCGAACTCGCCGTCGAGCGTCTCGCGGACGCGCGAGAGCGGCGGCGTCCGGAGCCTGAACGCGTCGGCCCGGTCCCACCGCTCCGTGTACTCGCCCCGCGCGGCCTCGACGAACGTCTCGTCGCGAGTGACGAGCCCGGCGGCCTGGTCGTCGGTCGGGATCACCGCAACGACCGCGTCCTCGGTGCACAGTAGCGGGCCATCGAGTTGCTCGTCCGTCGTGCGAAGCGAGAGGACGTCGGCCACCACGAGGTCGGCGGCGGTCCCCGCCACGGTGAAATCGCTCGTGACCGTCTTGAGCACCGGTCCGGTCGCGAGGAGCCGGACGGACGGTGGGTCGTCGGCCTCCGCGAGCACGTCGAGTAGCGCCTCGACCCCGCTGGCCGAAAAGCCCATCGCGATGACGTCACCGGTCGGGTCGCCGAGCACCGCCCGACAGACGTCCGATACGTTTTGTTCGATCAGATCGCCGTCCGTTGTGCGACTCATGTGGATACCACAACGAGTTCGAGGTACGTAACAAAACCGGCTAGACACCTAGATTATTGTCAACCGTGGGTAAATATGGCTCGGCGAGGGATCGATCGGCAGGATGCAGTGACGGCGCTCGGCTCCCGACGATGCGGACGGCGATCCCGTGTCGGCGACGGTGGATCGCGGATCGGGACGGCGGAGGACACCGGCAGCAGGAGTCGGTGTCCGGTGAACCCGCCGACGAAACGGCTTTAGGCGGGCCGGGCCTGCGCTCTCGCGTGACCCAGGTCTGTATCGTCGGCGCGCCGGACGTGGCGGTGCGCTACGAGCTGCTCTCCCGGGAGACCGCCCGCGAGGCGCTCTCGACGTACGACCTGCGCGAGCCCCACGCGAACACGCTCGCACTCGATACGGTGAGTCTCGGTGCGGCGGTATCGCTGCTCAACGATCTCAACTGGTATCTCGTCCGCTTTGCGAGCGACGCGCTCGTGCTCGATCCCTCGATCGACGAGTTCGAGTGGCTCTCGCGGGACCTCGCGACGGCGGTGCGCGACGAGCGGATCGCTCCCGACGAGACCGGGGAGAACTGCAAGATCTACGGCGTGAGCGACGACGAACTCGTCGAGCCGATGTACGCCGTCCGCACGAACGGCCTCCCGGAGTACGACCTCCGCGAGGTCGACGACACACTCGTCGTCCGGATCACGAACGAGGAGTTCGGCGGCTGAGACGACGAGCAACGCGGCGGGTGAGCGACGGACCGACTACGCGTCCGCCGTCGGGTGTTCGAGCGCCGTCTCGATCGGCTCGTCGCCCGCGAGGATCTCGAAGGTCTCGCCGTACGTCTCTTCTATATCGAGCGCGGCAACCAGCGTTCGGGCGACGTCCGCACGGGTGATCTCGCCCCGGTCGAGCTTTGCGGCCGCCCTGATCTCGCCGGTGGCGGGGTCGTCGGTCAGCGCGCCGGGTCTGACGATCGTGTACGTCAGCTCGCTCGCCTGGAGCCGCTCGTCGGCTTCCCGCTTGGCGATCAGGTAGTCTTCGAGTGCGTCGGGACTCGATTCGGGATCGTCGGCGTTCATCGCGCTCAACATCACGAACCGGTCGACGCCGTGCTCTTCGGCCGCCTCGATCATCCCGATTGCGCCGTCGCGGTCGACGCCCTCGACGTCCTCGCCGCTCGATCCCGCGGCGAAGACGATCGCATCGTGGCCCCGGACCGCATGGGAGACGTCCGCAGTGAGGTCCGCGACGACGGTCTCGGCGTCGTACTCCGCCATATCGGATGCGTAGGAGTCGGTGCGGACCATCGCCGTGGCGTCGTGATCGCTCCCGTCGAGAACCGCCATGATCTGTTGACCGACCTTGCCGTGCGCGCCAGCGACGAGTACGTTCATAAGCGGTCAGAGGTACGGCGTGGACGCTGGTAAATGGCTTGTCCTCGATAGAGCGATCCCCCGGTGGAAAACGAGTTCCCTCAAACCGTGAGTTCGCCCTTGCGCTGGGTGACTGTGACGTCGTCGGCGTCGATCGCCTCGACGTCGAGATGCATCGGAATGAAGTTCCGGCGCTCGAAGTCCTCGGTCTCGTCTTCGGTGCCGACCGTACACCACAGCTGGACCTGGCTGGGGCCGTGCCACTCGCCCTGGCGGGAGATGCCGAAACAGACCAGCTCCTCGCCGTCGTGTTCGATGATCCCGCCCTTCCGGACGCCGGGATCGCCCTCGATGATGAGCCGCTTCATGCCGAGACATCGCCCGACGGGAACCTAAGCGCTTCGGACCCGGCGCGACACCGAACGGGTTTTACCCTCCGATGCGCTACCGCCATCCAGTAACCATGCAGATACCACGTCGGTTCAACACGTACTGCCCACACTGCAACGCTCACCACGAACACGAAGTCGAGAAGGTCCGCAGCGGTCGCGAGACCGGGATGAAATGGACCGATCGCCAGCGCGAGCGAGCGACCTCCGTCATCGGCAACACCGGGAAGTTCTCGAAGGTGCCCGGTGGCGACAAGCCCACGAAGAAGACCAACCTCAAGTACCGGTGTAGCGACTGCGGCAACGCCCACCTCCGTGAAGGATGGCGCGCCGGCCGCGTGGAGTTTCAGGAGTAATCATGGCGGGGAACTTCTACTCCGTGCGCTGTCCGGACTGTGAGAACGAGCAGATCGTCTTCGGCAAGGCCGCGAGCACGGTGGCGTGTGCGGTCTGTGGCACGACGCTCGCCCACTCGACCGGCGGCGACGCGACCTTCGAGGGCGAGGTGATCGAGACCGTCGAGCGCCGCGACGCCGGCGGCGAGCTCGCGGACACTGGGACATGAACTACAGCGGGTGGCCCGACCCCGGCGAGCTCGTGGTCGGGAAGATCGACGAGATCGCCGATTTCGGCGTGTTCGTCACCCTCTCGGAGTACGAGGAGAAACGCGGCCTGGTCCACGTCTCGGAGGTCGCCTCGGGCTGGATCAAGAACGTCCGCGACCACGTGAGCCTCGATCAGACCGTGGTGGCCAAAGTTTTGGACGTCGACGAGTCGTCCCAGCAGATCGATCTCTCGCTCAAGGACGTCAACGACCACCAGCGCTCGGAGACGATTCAGGACTGGAAGGCCGAACGGAAGGCCGACAACTGGATGGCGATCGCGTTCGGCGAGGACATCGCCGACGAGCAGTACGCCACGGTCGCGAACGCCTTCCTCGCGGAGTTCGGCTCGCTGTACGCGGGCTTCGAGGAGGCGGCCATCCACGGCACCGAAGCGCTCGACGGAACAGACCTCGACGACGACGAGATCGACGCCATCGTCGAGACCGCCCGCGAGAACGTCTCGGTCCCGTACGTGACCGTCAGCGGCTACGTCGACCTCACCTGCGCCGAGAGCGCTGGCGTCGACGTCGTTCGGGAGGCGCTCGACGCCGCCGCGGGCAACGGGGAAGTGCCCGACGAGGTCGAACTCGACGTGACCTACGTCGGCGCGCCCGAGTACCGCATCCGGGTCCAGGCACCCGACTACAAGACCGCTGAGAGCCAGCTCGAAGCCAGCGCCGAGCGCGCGTCGAGTGCGATCACCGACCGCGGCACCGCGGAGTTCCACCGCGAACGCCGCAGCGACGACGAGTAGCGTCCGACGAATGAAATCCTCCATTCTGGTGTGCGAGGCGTGGCGATCGACTCACGACCGCCCGGTGTACACGCTTGCCGAAACCTGCCCCGAGTGCGGCGGCCAGGCGGTCAACAGCGCGCCAGCCCCCTACAACCCCGAGGACCCCCACGGCGAGTACCGACGTGCTCTTAAGCGCCGCGAGTCGGAATAGCCCATGGACGAATTCGCCGTCGAAACGCTCGCCGAGCCGTCGCTCTCCGACCCGGTGTTGATCGAGGGACTTCCGGGCGTGGGCCACGTCGGCAAGCTCGCCGCCGAACACCTCCTCGAAGAGTTCGAGAGCGAACCGGTCCGCCGGCTCTACTCCGAGCACTTCCCACCCCAGGTCAACATCGAGGACGGCCGCGCGCAGCTCGCGTGCGCCGAACTCCACGCCGTGACGGCTGACGACCGAGATCTCCTCGTGCTCACGGGCGATCACCAGCCCCAGGACTCGACCGGCCACTACCGCCTGACCGACCGCCTGCTCGATGTCGCGACCGAACTCGGGATCGGTCGGATCTTCGCGCTCGGCGGCGTTCCGACGGGCGAGCTGATCGACGAGTACGACGTCATCGGAGCCGCGACCGACGACGGTGTCATCGACGAGCTCGAAACCGCAGGCGTCGAGTTCCGCGAGGACCAGCCCGCCGGCGGCATCGTCGGCGTCTCCGGCCTGCTTCTCGGTCTCGGTGAGCGCCGCGACCTCGACGCGGCCTGTCTGATGGGCGAGACCAGCGGCTACCTCGTCGATCCCAAGAGCGCGCGCGCCGTGCTCGAAATCCTCGAAGCAGCCATCGGGTTCGAAGTCGGATTCGATTCGCTCGAAGAGCGCGCCGACGAGATGGAGGAGGTCGTCCAGAAGATCCAGCAGATGGAGGGCGGCCAGCAGGCCACCGACGACAACCTTCGGTATATCGGCTGAAGCCCCACTTTTTTACTTCGGGGGTTCGCGCGCTCGCTCCGCTCGCGCGCTCAACCCCTCGCAAAAATGTCGATCAAAAACACCCGCTCGCTCGGCCTCCGGCCTCGCTCACGGTAGAGCTGCTGGCGCTCTCCGCCACCACACAGCACCGCCCGAGCCCTCGCGCTCCCTCCGGTCGCGCTCGCCCTCGACCCGCCGAGGCCCGCACCGCCACCGCACAACAAACGCCGAAGCCCTCCGGCGCTCGCTTCGCTCGCGCCGTCGCCCTTCATCCGCCAGGCTCGCACCGCCACCGCACCGCTGCCGCAACCGCCTCAGTCCTCGTTTCGAGCGCGCTCGATCCGCCCTTCGGCCTGGCGAAACAGTCCCCGAAGCGTCGTGACCTCCCGACCGGTGGGGTGGGCACGCCCGAGCAGCCGCCGGAGGAGGCGACCGGTCTTCGCGTGTTTTTCCTCGGGGTGGTCGATCGCGTCGAGGAACGAGTCGAACTGGCCGTACAGCCCTTCGAGCGCACGCTCGTCGGCCCGCTCGTGACGTTCGTCGGGATGCTGGCTGTCGTCGAGCGTCAGGTCGCGGAGCTCGTAGAGCGCGACCGTCGCGGCCTGGCCGAGGTTGAGGACGGGGTACTCGGGGCTCGCGGGGATCGAACAGACTTCGTCGATCCGCACGATCTCCTCGTTCGATAATCCCGTACTCTCTCGGCCGAACACCAGCGCGACATCGGTCTCGATTCCGGCGAGGTGTTCGCGAAGCTCTGCGGGCGTCTTGAACGGATAGCGGACGTGCTTTCGCCCGTCGCGGTTCGTGGTCGCGGTGAAACCGATCGTATAGAAGTCGGTGACGAGCGACTCGAAGCTCACGACGTCGTGGTTCGGGAGGACGTCCTCGCGGGCGTGGCCGGCGAAGCCGTACGCCTCGCCGTCGGGGTCGAGTTCCGGTGGATCGACCAGTTTCAGATCACTGAACCCGAAGTTCTTCATCGCCCGCGCGATCGTCCCGACGTTGCCCGGCGTCTGGGGATCGACGACGGCGACCACAGGTTGGGCCATCAGTCGATGTCGAGATTGTCGAGGTCGACCGTGTTCGCCTCCCGTTCGGCTTCGGCGGCCGAGGTGGTGCTCGATACCTGGGGCACCGCGGTCGGATCGGTGTCGACGTGTTCGACGCTCTCGTACTCCTCCGGCGCGCGACCGCCATCGAGAAACCACTCGTGGAAGGCGTCCTGGAGTTCGGGCTCGCCGCGGTGCTCACTGCCACCTTCCTCGCGATACCAGTAGAGGAAGTCGGGTTCGTGGACGTCACAGACCACGACCTCGCTCAGGGGCTCGCCGTACACCGCCGCAGCCACGTTGCACGCATCGAGGTTCTCGTCGCCGTGGAGCAGCCAGCAGGCGTGACACGGCGACCCGATCACCTCCCGGAGCCGAGCCACACGCTGGCGGGTCTCGGGGTCCATCGCGTCGATCGCCATGATCTCGCCGTCGTCGGTGAACACCGCCGACTCGTCGAACCGCCAGCCCCGCAGCCCGATGCTTACCTTGCCCATACTCGAACGAGTCGACTCGTGCCTAAAAGTCGCGCGTCTGTGGAACGGGCCGCTTTTGGCTCCGGAACCCCCGTATCCACCATGCAGACCGTCGACGCCGCCGGCCTCCCGATCGGCGACGACCACCCCCCGCGGATCATGGGCGTGCTCAACGTCAGCGACGAGTCACCCTACGATCCGAGCGTGTTCGCCGACCCCGACGAGGCGGCCGCATACGTCGACGACCTCATCGCCGAGGGCGCGGACATCGTCGATGTCGGTCTCGAATCAGCGAACAAGCGCTTCGATGTCCTCCCCCCCGAAGCGGAACGCGACCGACTCGACACCGCGCTCGCAACGATCGAGCGCGCCCGCGACGACGCGGTGTTCTCGATCGAGACTCGGTATCACGAGGTCGCCGCTGCCGCCCTCGACGCGGGCTTCGACATGGTGAACGACGTCTGTGGGTTCGCCGATCCCGAGATGCCACGGGTCTGCGAGGCGCGCGAGGCCGCGGTGGTGAAGATGGCGAGCCCGCCCGATCTCGAACGTCCCGGCGCGCTCACCACCGTCGAGGAGATCCACGCCGCACTCGACCGCGAACTCACCGAAAAGACGATCGTCGATCCCGCCTTCGGCGGCTGGAGCGAGGCGAAAACCCTGGCGGACGACCGCGAGATCTTCCAGCGACTCGGCGAGTTCCGTGACCTCGACCGGCCGATGCTGGTTTCGATCAACCGGAAGAACTTCCTTGGCGAGATCGTCGATCGTGAGACGGAGGGCCGACTCCCGGCCAGCCTCGCCGCGACCGCGCTGGCGGTCGAGCGCGGCGCACACGTCATCCGGACCCACGACGTGGCCGAGACGCGGGACGCGGCGCTGATCGGCGACGCGCTCGGCGATCGACGTGAGCGGGTCGTAGCCGAGGCCTGAGATGCAGTTCGAGGCGTGGGAGCCGGTCTACGAAGCCATCCTCACCGACTTCGGGTTCGACCGCGCGGCCGACGACCGCGTGCGAGACATCCTCGCCGGCTTCGCCGAGCCGTTCGATCTCGCTCGGCTCGACATCTCGGGCGAATCGGTCGTGATCGTCGGCGCTGGCCCCTCGCTCGAAACCGATCTCGACTCGTTGTCGGACGAACTGCTCTCGGATGGGCCCGTGTTCGCCGCCTCGACCGCGGCCGACCGCCTGCGTGAAGCCGGTATCGAGGTCGACTGCATGGTGACGGACCTCGACAAGAATCCCGACACGGTGCGCGATCTCACCGCACGCGGAACGCCAGTCGCGGTCCACGCCCACGGCGACAACGAGCCCCTGGTCCGGGATGTCGTCCCGACCCTCGATGCCGCGAACGTGCTCGCAACGACCCAGGCCGCACCCGTCGGATCGGTCCGAAATTTCGGCGGGTTCACCGACGGCGACCGCACGGCCTTCCTCGCCGATCACTGCGGGGCGCGTCGGTTGCAGTTCGTCGGCTGGGATTTCGACGACGACTCGGTGGGATCGATGAAACGGCAGAAGCTCGCGTGGGCCGAACGACTGTTGTACTGGCTCGAACGCCGCCGTAACGAGCGATTTTCGGTACTCGACGGACGACGCGATGCGATCGATACGGCTCCGTTGCCGGTCGAGTAGCGAGGAGTCGACGGTTAGAGTTCGAGCACGACCTTGCCGGTGCTTTCGCGGTTCTCGATGTGCTCGTGTGCTGCGGCGGCGTCTTCGAGCGGGAACGTCTCGCCGACGATCACTTCGAGGCCGCCCTCGGTCAGCAGCTCGGTGAGGTTCGGCACGGCGCTCAGCACGCGCTCGGGGTCGCGCTGCATCGACTGGCCGAGGTGGTAGCCGTAGACAGTGTAGTTGTTGAACAGGAGGGTGCTGGTGTCGGGATAGCCCGGTTCGCCGCTCGCTGCGCCGTAGGAGACCATCCGACCG
Organism: Halococcus agarilyticus; assembly: GCF_000334895.1. Lineage (NCBI taxonomy): Archaea > Methanobacteriati > Methanobacteriota > Halobacteria > Halobacteriales > Halococcaceae > Halococcus > Halococcus agarilyticus. The sequence continues at coordinate 44,859 of NZ_BAFM01000014.1, forward strand.
AAGTGAGTGAGACAGTCGAGGCTCTCCGTGGTGGTATCGCCACCGATCCCGTCGAGCACGAGATCGACACCCTCGCCGTCGGTGGCGTCGTTGATCTCGTCGGCGAAGTCGGTTTCCGTGTAGTTGATCGGATGGTCCACCCCGAGGCGTTCGGCGAGATCGAGCTTCTCCTGGGTGCTCGCGGTCCCGAAGACCTCCGCACCCGCCTCGCTCGCGAGTTGGGTCGCTGCGGTGCCGACACCGCCCGCCGCCGCGTGGATCAGCACCCGCTCGCCCTCCTCCAACCCACCCCACTCGAACAGGGTGTTGTGGGCGGTCAGGAACTGTACCGGAAAGCCCGCGGCTTCGGCGAAGTCCATCGACTCGGGCACGTCGAACAGCCCGGCGGCGTCGGCGGTGACGGACTCGGCGTAGCCCGCGTCGGTCATCGCGACCACGCGCTCACCGACCTCGCGATCGACGCCCTCGCCGACCGCGTCGATCGTGCCGGCGGCCTCCATTCCGGGTACGTAGGGCGGGCTCGGGCCGCCCTGATAGTGACCGCGGCGCTGCATGATGTCCGCGAAGTTGACACCCGCCGCCGAGACGTCGATCCGGACCTCGCCGGGGCCCGGCTCGGGCACGTCGCGCTCGGTCGCCTCGATGACGTCGCTCCCACCGAACTCGGTCACCTCGATTGCCTTCATGCACCTCGATCGACGGTCGCCGGCCGGAAAAGCCTCGCCTTCAGTAGTTCGTCGTCGAATGCGTCTCGCACGCCAGGCCGCCGACACACCCGAGTCGGGAATCGGCGATCGTGTGCGCTACCGGCGGGAGACGAGGAACGCGACCGTCCCGAGAACCAGCACGGCTCCGCCGACGAGTGGCGCGACGACGAACAGGGGATGCCACGGCGTACAGCCGTCACAGTGACGTGCTCCCATCATCGCCGTGACCGAGATGTGTGCGTAAAGACCGTAGCCGATCGACATCGCGCCGACGATGCCGGTCATCCCGACGAGAACCCGTTCGAGAGGTGTACCGAACCGGTTCGTTCCGTCGTTTTCCATCCTGTCTCGTCAACGGATCGGGGACGACGAGGGAAGTGGTTTTCTTGGGCCGTCCGCGCCGTCGTCGGCCGACCGCGCTCGGTGTTCGACTCCCCAGCACGAGACACGTCCTGACTCGATCCGGGTGGATCCGATTCGACCCAGTTAGAACGTGTCGCGAACGGCCGGGTCCGTCACCCGTCGTTCGGGGGTCGCGTGCCGCCGTCGGGTGAGGACTGGGGGTCCTGGTCGCTGCTCTGCGTCGTTCCCGAACCGGTCGGTGTGTCGTCCGTGCGGTCGGCATCGCCAGCGGTCTCGTCGGTGCGCTCCGCATCGGCGTCGGGATCGACGGGTTCGGGCTCGGGGGCGGCGATGCCGTCGTCGGGATCGAGCGGGTTGCCCGCGGTCGCTCGGGTCGTCACCGCCTCGCCACGGACGAGTTCGGGCAGGATGATCCGCGCGAAGTGGACGATCAGCACCAACAGGAGAGGGCCGAGGAACAGGCCGTACCAGCCGAAGAGAAGCGGGCCGACGATGTACGCGATCATCACCGAGCCGGTGTGGAGCGACCGGCCCGAAACGTACGGCCGGAGCACGAGGTCCGGGATGGTGTCGACGATCACGAGCGAGACCGCCGCGAACACCAGCGGGAACCAGAGCAGCGTCGGATCGATGAGCGCTGCCTGGCCGGCGAGTGCGAGCGCCACCGGGATGTAGACGATCTTCATCCCCACCACGGGCACGAGGCTGCCGACGCCGGTGAGCAGCCCCAGCAGGGTGGCCGACGGCACGCCGATCTCGGGCGGGCTGAGGAGGTCGAGGACGTTGTACGAGACCGCCGCGAGGATCGCCGTCGCGAAGGCGTTCAGGATGTTCCCGAAGTAGATCGTCTTGAGGTTGCGATCGACCGCATCGAGGTAGGCGTACGCCGGCGTCCGCTCGCCAGCGAGTTCGGTCCGGAACCACGCGGCGAGTCGGTGATCGTCGCGGAGGAGGTAGAACGCGAGCGCGAGCACGATGAACAGGTGGAGCAGTGCGTTGCCGGCCGCACCCAGATACCCCGTCGTCGTGCCGAGCGCCCCGCCGAGCGATTCGAGCCCGCCTGGTCCGAGATACTGTCCGGGGTCCTGGATCGCCGAGGTCGCCAGCTCGCGCAGGCTGTCGATCGACAGGCCGCCGTCCGCGAGGATCGGCTGGACGAGGGCGTCAAGCTGTTCCGCGTTGGTGCCGGCGAGGCCCTGGAGTTCGGTGACGGCCACCGAGACCGTGTACGCGACGAGCAGGATGATCGGGAGCGTGATCGACAGCAGCGAGACCGCCGCGGCGAGGCTCGACGTCGGGATCCAGTCGGCGATCCGGCGGTGGATCGGGCGCGTGATATAATAAACGAACAGCCCGAGGACGAACGTGCCGATGTAGCGGTAGACGACGAACGCGAGCGCGATCCCGAGGGCGATCGCCGCCAGCCACAGCGGGATCCGCGATCGGTCGTAGCCGTCCAGCAGGCTGGCCATGACTCGGGGAGGGCTGGTGTGCGTAAAAAGTCGTTGTGCGTGGATGCAGGGCGACGATCAGTCGTCGCTCGGTCCGGAGCCTCCCGTCCCGCTCGGGCCACCCGGACCGCTGTCGTCGTCGAAGGAATCGCTGTCGTCGAACGTATCGCCGTCGCCGAGCGTGTCGTCGCTTCCACGACCCCGGCGGCCGCTTCCGTCCTCCTCTGCCATGTCGGACGCACCGCGTCTCGCCCGGCGCATCCAGCCGTCGATATTGTCGGCGACGTAGTCCTTGCTGCCCCAGCCGAGACCGATGCCGATGGCGATGGCGAGCGCGAGCCCGAGTGCGCCGAAGAACGCCACGATGACCGTGTTGAACAGGCTCGTGAGCACGGACGTGTCGAACCCGGCCGTGTCGAGCGCGAAGACGATGACGATGTAGTAGACGAACAGCTGGACCGCGAGACCGGCGATGTCGGCCGCCCGACTCGCGTCGGCGCTCGCCACGAGGTCGCCGAGGAGGTCGGCGACGTAGATGCCGACGACGAGGACGGCGAGTCCGCCGAGAAGCAGCGGGATCTGGCCGATGAAGGCGGTCAGCGGCTCCGAGAGCGCCGGGAAGTCGAGTGCGTCGATCGCCGCGACCAGCGCGAAGTAGTAGATCAGGAACTCGACGAGCCGTCCGACCGCGTTGCCGATCCCACCCACGGCGTCCGTGGCGTCGGCGAGCGGCGTGTCACGGACGAAGCTGTCGAGGCCGAACCCGGCGACGATGCCCGCGACGAGGTTGCCGACAAACCGGCCGATGGCGAACCCGGCCACGAGGATGACGCCGGCGACGATGACCTGCACAGCCCCGTTCGCGATGTTCGTCAGGAACTCGCCGGGGATCGCGATGCCGGCGTAATCGAGCGCGATGAGCAGCGCGATGAAGTAGATCGCGAACTCGACGAGTGTGCCGACGGCGGTGGCGATGTTCCTCACCGAATCGGTGGCATCGTCGAGCGGCGTGTCGCGGGCGTAGCTTTCGAGGCCGAACCCGGCGATGAGGTCTTCGACGAGGCCGCCGACGAACCGCCCGATGGCGATCCCGACGACGAGGATGGCGATGGCGACGACGACCTGCACCAGGCCGCCGGCGACGCCGGTCAGGAAGTCGCCGGGAAGCGAAATGCCCACGTAGCTGAGCGCGGCGAGCACCGCGAGGAAGTAGACGACGTACTTCGTGAGATCGCCGAGCGCCTGTGCGAGGTTCCTGTCGGTGTCGCCCTCGCGGTCGATAGGTGTGTCCTCGGCGTACTGGGCGGGACCGACGCGCCGCACGATGCGCTTGACGACGCCGCCGAGAACCCGGCCGACGATCCACCCGAGCAGCAGGATGACGAGCGCGCCGACGATCAGCGGGATGGCTTCGAGGAACCCATCGACTAACGGCTGAAGCGAGTCCGGAACTGTTTGTAAAACGATACTGTCGCCGACGGTGTGTGAGAGTGTCATTGGTTGCTCCCGACGCCGCGTGAGCGACTTGCGATGCCGTTCACGCGAACGCCAGTGAGTAACACTCATACCGGTACGAATATAAAATCATTCGCTGAATACACAGGGAACGTGTTCGCCACGACCGACGAACGAGTTATCGTGCTTGAAAGTACAAGGTCGGGTGGACCCAGTAACTATACGCGCCGGACGAATCGTCCCGAGCATGACGACCATCGCCGAACTCGAACTCCCCGCCGAGGAGTTCGCGCTGTGGGAGACGCTCGATGCGATGCCGACCGCCAGGTTCGAGATCGTGAAGGTGGTCGCCCGCGACCGGGACTGCGCGATCCCCTACCTCTGGGCGAAGTGTGACGACCTGCCCGCCCTCGAAGACGCGCTGGCGAACGACCCGAGCGTCGAGGAGGCGACCCGCCTGGAGGAGTTGGAGGGCGAGGCGCTCTACCGGATGGAGTGGACCTACCAGATCCGGGTCTTGGTCCACATCCTCGTCGAGGAGGAGGGGACGGTGCTCAACGCGCGCGGCGGGGAGGGACGGTGGCGCTTCCGGGTCCTGTTCCCGACCCGCGACTCGCTCTCGACCACCCACGAGTTCTGCGAGAACGCCGACTACTCGATCACGGTCGAGCAGGTGTACGAGCTCGACAGCGCGCGCCAGGGCCGGTTCGGCCTCACCGAGGAGCAGTACGAGACGTTGACCACCGCGCTCGATCTCGGCTTTTACGAGATACCCCGGGAGATCGACATGGAGAGCCTCGCCGCCGAGTTCGACATCTCCTATCAGTCGGTGTCGGAGCGACTCCGACGCGGCCACCGGAACTTCATCCGCAACGGGCTCGGCTGGGGATCGCTCGACGAGGACACGTCCGAGTAACGGTTCACGCGGGCGATCGACCACGGATCGTCGACGATCTGCTGGCAGATGCCTGCTGAACGGTTATATGGAAGCGGGGTGTGATCGCATCACATGGCAGAACTCGAAACCGAACAGGAGATGAGTCGTTCCGACGTCGCCACCTACCTCCGGGAGTTCGCCGACAAACTCGACGCGAACGAGGGTCACGCCGGAACCGAGAGCACGGATCGCTCCGAAACGAGTTCGGCCGACGCGACACGGGATAGTGACGAGACGGACGCGGAGTCCCGAGAGACCGACGATGCCACCCGCGAGATACGCGAGGACGAAACGGGGAGTGGTGAACGGACCGATGGAGAGCGAACGAACGAAGACCGAACCAGCGAAGGCTCGCACGAGATCGATCGACACGAGATGGATGGGCAGACATCGGGACACGGCGAACGAGTAACGTTCATGGTCGGCAACGAGAGCGCGACCATCAACCCGCCTCGCACCGTGGAGTTCCGGATGGCAGTCGACTCCGACTCGGCAATGCTCGACTCCGGTGCGCGCGAGACCGTCGAGTTCGCGCTGCACTGGGACACCGACAACGTGACCGACGACGACACGCTCGACATCCAGTAACCGACACCCCGCACTCGGAGAGGAGCGCCCGGCTGAGCCGGAGCTTTATGCGCCACACGGTCCACGATCTCGTATGCCACACGACTGCTCGTTCCTCGCCGACGTTCTCGCCGAGAGCCAGGTCTCGCTCGGCGACGACGATCGTGACTCCCACGCCGGCGACTGGGGCACGCCAGAAGAAGATCGCGTCAGGCCGGACGCGGTCTGCTGGCCCGAGTCCACCGCCGACGCTTCGGGGGTTCTCGCGGCTGCAAACGACCGTGACGTGCCGGTCACGCCCTACGCGGCGGGCACGGGGATCGAGGGCAACGCACTCCCCGCTCGCGGCGGCATCAGCATGGATCTCACGCGGATGGACAGCGTGCTCGACGTGCGCCCCGACGATTTCCAGGTCGACGTCGAACCGGGCGTGCTCGGCGGGACCCTGAACGACGCGATCGCCGAGCACGATCTCTTTTTGCCGCCGCTGCCACAGTCGGCCGACATCTCGACCGTCGGCGGGATGATCGCGACCGACGCGAGCGGCGCGAAGACGGTGAAGTACGGCGAAGTCCACGACTGGGTGCTCGCCCTCGAAGCCGTGCTCGCCGACGGCACCGTGATCGAGACCGGCAGCCGGGCGAAGAAGACGTCGAGCGGCTACAACCTCGACGACCTTCTCGTGGGGAGCGAGGGGACGCTCGCGGTCGTCACGCGCGCGACGTTCGAGCTCGAACGCCAGCCCGCCCAGGTCAGCGGCGGGCGTGCGGTGTTCGCGACGCTCGACGACGCCGCGACCGCGATCGCGGCGACGATGCAGGCAGGCGTCGACGTCGCCACGATCGAACTCCTCGACCCGGTGAGCACGAAGATCGCGAACGCCTACTCCGGCACCGACCTCCCCGACGCGCCGACCGTCTTCGTCGAGTTCCACGCCAATCACGGGGTCGACGCCGAGATCGACGCCTGTCGCGAGATCTTCGACGAGCACGGCGTGGAGCAGTTCGCAATGGCGGCCGGTGCGGAGATGGACGAGCTGTGGGCCGCGCGCCGCGAGCTCGCCAATGCCCTCCTGGCCTACGACCCGCCGCGCCGGCCCGCGAAGCCGGGCGACGTCACCGTCCCGATCAGCCAGTACCCCGACCTCGTTCGCTATGCCAAGGAACTCGGCGCGGAGCACGACCTCGACGTGCCGTGTTTCGGCCACGCCGGCGACGGCAACGTCCACTACAACGTGCTCGTGGACCCGGACGACCCCGAAGAACTCGAAGCCGGCCAGGCCATCTCGGACGCCGTGGTCGAGCGCGCGATCGCGATGGGCGGGACGTCGACGGGCGAACACGGCGTCGGCCGGGGCAAGCGCGAGTACATGATCGCCGAGCACGGCGAGGGAGCGGTCGCAGCGATGGAGGCGATCAAGCGGGCGCTCGATCCGAACGGCACGCTGAACCCGGGGAAGATATTCCCCGAAACCGACGACGACGACGACCGGCTCCGGACCGATTCACCCGACTGACGCGTTCGCGGAAGAGGGAGAGGGGGCGGTGGCGGCCGTAGTCGTGGACGCAGCGGTAACCAGGGACACACCGGCGGCCGTGGCTGTCGTAGCGGTCGACGCGTCCGTCCTGTTCGGGAGTGTCGTGGTGACGTTCGAGGATGTCGTGGTGGCGTTTCGGACGGCGGCCTCGTACCACGGCGGCCGCTCGATGGTCGTCGAGCCCACGTCGGTGTAGCGCACCCGCCGACTGACGCGAACCGGATCGCCGTCGAGCGACGCCACGTAGCGCAGGCGGTACTCGTGGACGAACCCCCGTGGATCGACGAACGCGACCAGCACGGCGTTGTGTGGGTTCTCCCACTCGTCGTCGAGGGCGAACGTGCTCGTCAGGTCCGATCCCCGGACGCGGTAGAGCCGCGTGCCGTTCCTGACCGTCCGATCGACGACGCGGGTCTCCATCGCGCCGAACAGCGTCGCGATCCGTTCGCTGTTGGTCGGGTCGTCGGCCATCACCTGGCGAAGCGGGAGCGGCCCGTCGTCGCCGCCCCGAGCGATCTCGTACGCCGTCCCGTCGGTGCTCGTCCGGACCGAAAGCGTCCGATCGCCGTTCGACCAGAAGCGCTCCTCGATCACCGGAAACGAGGCACTCGTCAGCGAACCGGTCTGGATCACGGAGTATCGCCCCTCGTCCGCCGTGATCCGGGCCTCGACCGCTCCACTGCTGTAGATCATCCCGCTTCGATACACCGTGCTGACGTTCTCGTGGAGGGTGTAGGACGTCCCGGCGAGGACCGAGGCGTGGGCGTTCCCGAGGGTGAACGGGTCGGCGACGCCGTCACCGGTGAGGCCTGGCGCGAGATCGGGACGGGGCGTCGGGGTCGGCTCGTCCGTCGGAACGGCCGCCGGCGTGAGCGTTCGCTCGGGGGTCCCCTCGCCCCCGATCACGAGGCCGTTGCAGCCGGCGAGAACGACTGCCAGCACGAGCACCGCCTCGACACGACCCGAACGATCCATCCGTCTATCGTTAGCACATCGCGTGTATAAATCGTCCGCCGCGGATCAGTCGTGGACCAGGACGTCGAGCACGTCCGGGCCGTCGCGTTCGAGTGCGGCTTCGACTGCGGGCGCGATCTCGTCGGGCGACTCGACGAGTTCGCCGCGCGCGCCGTGGCTCTCGGCGTTCGTCGGGATGTCGACGGGGGGTTCGAACTCCATTCCCGGCCAGTCGTAGTCGTCCTCGTTCCCTCCAAAGAGGTCGAGCGTGTTGTCCTTCAGGATGCGGTAGTTGCGGTTGTCGGGGATCACGACCGTGCAATCGAGATCGTGGCGCGCGGCGGTGTAGAGGCTGTGTGGGTAGTAGAGATACGACCCGTCGCCGACGAACCCGAGGACGTCGCGCGGCTCGTCGCGCTGGCTCTCGGCGAACGCCGCGCCGACCGACGCCGGGAGGCCGTAGCCGAGGCCGCCACCCTTGTTCGAGATGTACTGCTCGGGCTGGAGCGGCCACCGCGTGAGCATCGCGTACTTCGCGGTCACGCCCTCGTCGACGACGAACGCCTCCGGTGCGGCCTTCTGGAGCGCGTCGACGAGTTCGGCCTTCGAGGCGCGGGGATCGTCGCCGTCGTCCTCCTCACCCTGGTCCATCGCCGCCATCTGCGCGCCGACCATCTCCTTCACCGACGCGACCGCTTCGAGTCGCTCCTCGCGCACCGATTCGTCGAGCCGGTCGCGCACCCTCGCAGCGATCTCGCCCAACACGACACCTGGATCGCCGATCACCGCCGCGTCGGCGGGTTGGTTCTTGCCGATCTCACGGACGGCGTCGCTGAGGTGGATGCAGGTCGTGTCGTCGCTCACCAGCGCGCGCTCGTGGCGCGTCAGCGTGGTGTTGGTCGAACAGCCCGCGAACACCACGGTGTCGGCGTCGAGCAGCGTCCGCGCGAGGTCCTCATCCGGCGGGATCGGCGAGACCCACTGGTCGTGATCCATCGGGAAGTCGACCTCACACGAGAGAATCTCGCCGTGGACCCGCGTGCCGGCGGCCTCCGCGAGATCGACCGCGGCCGCGACCGCGTCCGCCCCGGCACGGGCGACGTGATCGCCGACCACCAGCACCGGCGCGTCGCTCTCGACGAGCAGATCGGCTGCGCGCTCGATCGCCGCGGCGTCGCCGCCGCCAGCCGTGGGGATCGGGCCGAGGCGTTCGGGAGCGGCGTCGGTCTCGGCGAGCATCGTATCGAGCGGGAGTCCCAGAAAGACGGGGCCCGTCGGTGGCGTCAGTGCAGTTCGGACCGCTCTGCGGACCATCGTCGGAACGGCGCTCACGTCCAGCACCTCCTGACTGTCCTTACAGAACTGGCGAGTCAGTCGGAGGAGATCGCCGGAGAGGATCGGCTCCTCGTGGCGGAAATCCGTACTGTGGTTGCCGGCGGTCACGAGCAGCGGCGCGCCGGCGACCTTCGCTGCGTAGAGGTTCCCGAGACCGTGGGCGAGGCCTGGCGTGGCGTGGAGGTTCGCCACGCCCAGCGGGAGAACCTCATCGTCGTGGTGGGCGTGATACCGGCGGGTCTGGGCGTAGCCGCCCGCCATTCCCACCGCGATGTCCTCGTGGAGCCCGAGGACGTACTCGATCTCGCTGTCGGCGATCGCGTGGACCACCGGGAGTTCGGTCGTCCCGGGATTGCCGAACACGTGGGTCACGCCGTACTCGGCGAGTGCATCCACGAACAGGTCCGCGCCGGTACAATCAGTCATGATCGTTCGATCGTGCGCCCCGGTGAAATAGTTCACTCCGCTGCTGATGTCTCGGACGCTGTGGTGGCGAACTCCCGTGGAGCGATGGGTTTTCCCCCGGCGCGCACCAACGGGTACTGATGACGAACACGAAACGAGCCACGCTCGCTGGCGGCTGTTTCTGGTGTATCGAGGCTCCGATGGAGGAGCTCGACGGCGTGCTCGACGTGACCTCGGGCTACGCCGGCGGCCACACCGAGAATCCGACGTATCGGGAGGTCTGTTCGGGTGACACCGGCCACGCGGAGGTCGTCCAAGTGGAGTACGATCCCGACCGCATCGCGTACGAGGACCTGCTCGACGTGTTCTTCACCGTCCACGACCCGACACAGCTGAATCGGCAGGGCCCGGACGTCGGCACGCAGTACCGCTCGGCGATCTTCACCCACGACGAGGCCCAGCACGAAACGGCCGCAGCGTACATCGACGCGCTCGACGCCGAGGGCGGGTACGACGATTCGGTTGTGACCGAAATCGAACCCCTGGAGACGTTCTACGAGGCGAGCGAGGAACACCAGAACTACTACGAGAAAAATCCCGAGGACGCCTACTGTTCGTTCCACGCCCAGCCGAAAATCGAGAAGGTCCGCGAGAAGTTCGCCGAGAAGACCGCCTGACGGTCGGGACCGTCGGTGCGCCAGTCGTCAGTACATCAGTCGTCGTTTTCGGTTCCCGCGCCGTCGGTGGTGTAGCCATCGCCGCCGCTGGCCGGTTCGCCCCCGGTCGTGGACTCCGTCCGGGTGCTGAAGGTGAAAAACGGCTCTTCGTCGGGCGTGGCGAGTTCTTCTCGGTAGTAGTCCCGCGCGGTGATGTAGCTCCCGTACACCAAGACGAGGAAGTACAGCGTGAACGGCAGCGCCATCACCGGCGAGAACGACTGCATCGCGTCGAACGCCGGGAGTCGGAGCGTCATGACGCCGAGGAAGGCGAGCAACACGCCCCACCACGCCCGGTTGCGCGCGTTCGGGTTCTCGTCGCCGAGCGTGATCGCCGACAGCATGAACACCGCCGAATCGAGCGTCGTGAGGATGTACCCGACCATCACGAGCACGAGCAGAACGCCGAGCACGTTGCCGTACGGCGTGATACTGATGGCTGTGGCGACGGCCGCCGGGATGTCGTTCGCGGCAAGCGCGTCGCTGACGGGGCCGAAGTACTCGGGTGAGAGCACCCAGCCACCGATGATGCCGTGTTGGGCCCAGACCAGCCCCGAGGGGACGACGACCAGCGCGACGAACGTCTCGCGGATGGTGCGACCCTTCGAGACGCGGGCGACGAAACTCCCGACGAACAGGCCCCACGCGACCCACCACGCCCACCAGAAGCTCGTCCACTGCTGTGGCCAGCTTCCGCCGCTGGTCGGTGCGGCGTAGAACATCAGGCGTGGGAGGTTGTTGAGCCAGATCCCCGTCGCGTCGAGCGTGAGATTCAGGGTGAACAGCGTCGGGCCGACGACCAGGAGCATTGCGGCCGCGAGCGCCATGAACACCATCGTCAGCCGGGCCGCGTTCTGGATCCCGCTGCGGAGCCCGAGCCAGACGTCGCCGAGGAAGACCAGCCCGATGAGGGCGAACAGCCCGTAGGTGAGCGCCGTCGCCTGCAATCCGTAGACGGTATCGAGGATCGTGGCGAGCTGTTGGGCGGTGAAACCGAGCGACGTCGCGATGCCGCCGACCATCGCCACGAGCGCCGAGAGATCGACCAACCAGTAGAGCCAGCCGTGCTCCTCTCGATCGAACACCACGTCGAGCATCGAGCTGAGCTTGTACTCCGAGACCGACTGGGTGTAGATCATCAGGGCGAAGGAGAGCGTCACGGGGATGTACCACATCGCCATCCCCGGGAACGACTCGTGAAGGAACATGAACGCGAGCGCGAGCGGTTTGAGTGCGGCTCCACCCACCGGGAACGGCTGCGGCGGCGGGTTGTTCACGATCTGGACCGGCTCGCCGACACCCCAGACGACGATGGAGCTCCCGAAGCCCACGGTAAAGACCATCGCGATCCACGAGTAGAGGCCGAACTCGGGCTCGGCGTCCTCGCCGCCGATCCGGATCTTTCCGTACCGCGAGAACGTCATGAACAGTCCGAACACGATCATGACGCCGCCGAGCAGCATGAACCACCACCCGAAGTTGTGCAACACCCAGTCGTACGCGCCGTTCAGCGTGCTGGTCAACAGCGTTGGGTTCACGAGGCCAACCGTCACGAGCGCCACCAACACCCCGATCGTCACGAAGAACAGCCCGGTTTCGCCCCAGTCGGCCTCGTCGAGGCCGAGCACGTGCCACGGATCCATCGTTAGGGATGGAACTGTGTCGTCGGGGGTGTAGCGACGAACGGTCGGTCACGCTGGCCGGGATCGTCCCGCCTCCGAGGTAGTAAATCATTCCGACAGTTCCGATGCCACAACCGGTTCCGTTCGGTCGACGACGTCAGTCGATGATCGCTCACGAACAGTGCTCGGCACGAACGCGTTTGCACGGGTAAACCCCACGATCTCGGGGAGGTGAATCGGGCCGTAGCCGACCCGATCACGGCGTTTGTGGCCGATTCACATCGAGAGCCATGCGCAGAGACAGCCCGTTCCAGCAGTCCTGATCGGTGCGGAACACGCGTTCGTTCCGGCGTGAAAACACGTCGTCGGCTCGAATCGATGCGGCCGTGCGAAACGTATCAAGGAGCGAGTGCTTCGATGGTCGCGTCGATCTCGTCCGTCGTCGCGTCCCGCGGGAACGACACCGACACTGCGTCGACGCCCTCGATCGCGGCGAACTTCTCGAACCGCTCGCGGGCTTCGTCGGGTGTCCCGGCGACCGCGAGGGCGTCGAGCAGATCGTCGTCGATCGCCGCGACCGCCGCCGCGCGGTCGCCGTCCTGCCAGTTGTCGTGGATCGCGTTGGCGGCCTCCTCGTGACCGACGCGAGCGAGGCTGTCGCGGTAGAACGTCCCCATGCCGCCGACGTAGAACGCGACGTGCTGACGGACGGACTCGCGGGCGCGCTCGCGGTCGTCGAGCGCCGCGCAGGTCAGCGAGAGCGTCACCCGCACGTCCTCGGCGTCCCGGTCGGCGAGGTCGGCCCCGTGTTCGAGATCCGCCAGGCGATCGCGGACGCCCTCTCTGGTGACCATCAGCGCGTGCCAGCCGTCGGCGAACCGCCCGGCGAGTTCCACGGCCTTGGGCCCCATCCCGGCCGCGTCGACCGCGGGCGGCGGGGAGGGTGGCTCACACCGCAGGCGAAAGCCCGAGAGATCGAAGTACTCGCCATCGTACTCGACCGGTTCGCCGGCGAGTACCCCCTTCACGATCTCGACGGTCTCGCGCGTGCGCCGGAGTGGATTCCCATAATCGACGCCGTGCCAGTTCTCGATCACCGCGGGGCCCGACGGGCCGAGGCCGAGCCGGAATCGACCCTCCGAAACCTCCTGGAGCGTGGCGGCGGTCTGGCCGAGCAGCGCGGGCGAGCGCGAGTAGATCGGCGCGATCGAGGTCCCGATCCCGATCTCGTCGGTCCGATGGGCGATGCTCGTTAGCACTGTCACGGCGTCGCGACCCCACGTCTCGGGGAGCCACGCCCGGTCGTACCCCCGCTGTTCGGCACGTACGGCTTGCTCACAGAGCGCGTCGACGCTCGGCTGGGCCGCCACCGGCAGGAACACCTCGCGGTCCGCGGCGGTGTCGGCGGAGTCGGCGGAATCGGTCATGCCTCGGGCGTGGACTCCATGATGTCCGGCACGCCGCGTGCGGTCAGCGTCTCGCCGACGATGTACGAGGAGGCGGGGCTGGCGAGGAACTGCGCGACGTCGGCGATCTCCTCGCTCGTGCCGATCCGACGATCGACGTCGTTTCTGTCGATTTCGTCCGCGGTGACACCCATCTGGCTCGCCACTCCGGGGGTGGCGACGAACCCCGGCGCGATGCAGTTGACCCGCACTCCCTCCTCGGCCCACTCGAACCCGAGCGTCGACGTGAGGTTGACGATCCCCGCCTTCGCGGCGGCGTAGTGGCTCATGTAGGGTGCGCCGAGCTGGCCCGCGACGCTCGCGAAGTTGACGATCGTGCCGCCGCCCGCCTCGCGCATCACTTCGCCCGCGGCCTGTGCGCAGTGGTACGTGCCGTGGAGGTTGATATCGACGATGGTCTTCCAGCCGTTCTCCGAGATCTCCTCGAAGTTCGCCATGAAGCTCGCGCCCGCGTTGCTCACCAGCGTGTCGAGCCCGCCGAACTCATCTACTGTGGCGTCGACCAGCGCCTCGACCGACTCGCGGTCGCGCACGTCGCACTCGACCGCGACCGCGCGGCCGCCATCAGCGTCGTTGATTCCTTCGGCGACCGGATCGACGTTGTCCTGCTCGCGCGAGCAGATCACCACGTCCGCGCCGTCGGCGGCGAACCGCTCGGCGATCGTCCGCCCGATCCCGCTCGACGCGCCCGTGACGATCGCCGTGTCGCCGGCGACGCTGAACTGGTCGGTCGTCACCGCATCCACCTCGGCGTGGTTGTTGTCATCGCGTCGAATGGGTCGGGCGGAGCGGTAATAAATCCCGGCGCGAGCAGTCCCGTTGGTGGTTTGGGGGCGGTGGCGCGCGGGAGGGCGTCGAAGACGCCCGACTCGTGCGAGGGATGATCGAACGAGCGTAGCGAGTGAGAGAATCGGCTGGGGAGGGTGTGGCCTACGGCTCTCAGTTGCGTCGTGATTCGTCTCAGACGAGTTGGCGACACTAGATTTTGCGATTGCGTTGTCAGCTTGGGAATCAGGGCACGAACGAATCTACCAAAGGACTTGAGCAGAGCGCGAAAAAGTAGTTGCAGACGAATATGGGCGAATCACAGTACGATGCGGTGTTCTGGGACATCGGCGGCGTGCTCCTCGATCTCGACTCGGTCCGGGCGGGCCACCGCGCGTTCGTCGGGGCGCTCGCCGACGAGTACGATCTCGACGCTGAGGCGGCGCTCGAAGCGTGGCGCGACGAGCTCGGCACCCACTTCCGCGAGCGCGACGGCAACGTGTTCCGGAGTGCGCGGGCGGGCTACGAGCGCGCGATCGCAGCGATGGTCGGTCACGAGGTGGCCGAGGACGACTGGCTCCCGGCGTTCGAGCGCGCGACCCGCGAGCAGCTCGAACCCGTAAGCGAGACGGTCGAGACGATCCGCACCCTCGACGGGCGGGTCCACCAAGGCATCGTCAGCGACATCGACACGTGGGAGGCCGAGCGCCTGCTGGCACAGTTCGGGGTCGCGAGCCACCTCGATAGGGTGACGACCTCCGAGGAAGTCGGCCGCACCAAGCCTGATGAGGCGATGTTCGAGACCGCGCTCGACAAGGCGGGCATCGAACCCGCACGGGCGCTGATGGTCGGCGATCGCTACGAGAACGACATGGTCGGTGCGTCGCGGGCCGGGATTCAGACAGTGGCGTTCGGCGGCAGCGCGGCCGACGCCGATCCCGACGATCCCGCTGTGAATCATCGGATCGGGGATCCTCGGGACGTGCTCGCTCTCGTCGGGATCGAAGACGCAGGGTGACGGCCAGGCGGGTAAACCTACTTCCGTCGGCCGGGCGCACGTGAGACGATGACGAACGAACCGTCGGAGTCCACGGAACCGTCGGAGCCCTACGGTGAAAACCGCCAGCGGAACGTCTACGCATCGGGGATGCTCGCCGACGATCCGCCCGACCATCCGGTTCGGTACGCCGATCTCGAACGGAAGGGGAAGGAAGCGCTGAGCGAGGAGGCCGCCGCCTACGTCGCCGGCGGGGCCGGCACGGAGAGCACGGTCGCCGAGAACCGCCGCGCGTTCGACGACTGGCGGATCGTCCCCCGGATGCTCCGGGACGTCGCCGAGCGCGACCTCCGGGTCGATCTCTTCGGCGACGAGATCGAAGTCCCGCTCCTGCTGGCCCCGCTCGGCGTGCTCTCGATCGTCCACGAGGAGGGCGAGCTCGCGGTCGCGCGGGCCGCCGCCGACCGCGACGTGCCGATGGTGCTGAGCTCGGCGTCGTCCTACACGATGGAGGAAGTCGCCGACGAACTCGGCGAGACGCCGAAGTGGTTCCAGCTCTACTGGTCGGCCGATCCCGACATCGCCCACAGCTTCATCGACCGGGCCGAGAAAGCGGACTACGACGGGATCGTGGTCACGCTCGACACTCCGCTCCTCGGCTGGCGCGAGCGCGACATCGAACAGGGCTACCTCCCCTTCCTCGACGGCGAAGGCGTCGCGAACTACTTCTCCGATCCGGCCTTCCGCGACCGGCTCGACGTGCCGCCCGAGGAGAACGAGGGCTCGGCCGTGATGGAGTTCATCGATGTCTTCGGCGATCCATCGCTGACGTGGGAGGATCTCGCCGCGCTCCGCGAGGAGACCGACCTGCCCCTCGTGGTCAAGGGTGTGCTCCACCCCGAGGACGCCGAACGTGCCGTCGAGTGCGGTGCGGACGGCGTGATCGTCTCGAACCACGGCGGTCGCCAGGTCGACGGCGCGATCGGCGCGCTCGCGGCGCTGTCAGGGGTGGTCGAGGCCGTCGACGTTCCCGTGCTGTTCGACAGCGGCATCCGGGGCGGCGCGGACGTCGTGAAGGCGATCGCGCTCGGGGCCGATAGCGTCCTTCTCGGGCGGCCCTACGCCTACGGTCTCGCGATCGACGGCGAGGCGGGTGTCGGGAGCGTCCTCGACGACTTCCTCGCGGATCTCGACCTGACGCTCGCGCTCTCGGGGCACACGAGCTTCGACGATCTCGACAGGTCGATCCTCGTGGACCGTCGCGGATCGGGTCCCGGTGGACGGTGATCGCCGCCGTCCGCGTTCTCGGTTTTGACGGTCCCCGCGCCGGCGTCGGCGAGGAGCTGGGTGGCGTACGGACCGGGGAGGGAGCGCGTGAGAGCGAGCACGCGCACGCCGTCGAGTCGCATATCGGCGGGACTCGCGGCGCGGGGACGACGTTTCGCTGGGACAGTCGGGGTGGCCGCGCGTCTCGTCGGGCCCGGTCATGGACCGGCTCGCCGCCATCGGAGCCGATCCGCAGGCCGGTGGAGTGCGGCGAGTGTGGGTTCGATCCCGCGTTGCTCACCCAGCTTCGTAGCTGGTGAGCTCCATCTCGAAGGTGAGGGTACCGCTCTCGTCGTAGTAGGCGGCGTAGGGAGCCAGGCCCCTGTCGGGCGAGACGCACGCCTCGTGAACGACGGTGCCGTTCAGGCTGGCCTCGGTGACGGAGCACTCGACGCCGGCGTAGGAGTCGGTGCCCGTGACCTCGAAGCTCGCCATCCCCTGCTCGGTCGAGTACGACCAACTCCGACCCGACTGGAGCGGTCGACCGCCGTAAAAGCCCGTCATCGTCGTGAGGGGCGCGAGGAGCACACCGACCTGACTACCCAGCATCTGCTGTTGGACCTCCGTGCGGGTGCCCGTGAACGTCTGCTGGTTGTCCATCCCGTCCATCGAGAGGGACACCTGCACCTCGTACTGGTTCTCCGACGCCTGAACGACGTCGATGACGTACTGGCCGCTCCGGTTCTCTCCCTGCCGCGTAACGGGCTCCGCGGTGCCTCGCTGTGAGCTCACCGTCGGGGCGAACGTCACCTCGTAGGTGTACGTGCCAGGCTGTTCGAACGCGAGAAAGCGGAACGCTCCGCTTCCGACCGCGCTGCTGACTGTGGTGGCCGCCGTCTCGCTCGGTGTCGCTGTGGCGTCGCCACCGGCTGTCGTCGTCATCGCGGCGGTCGTCTCCGCCGCCATGGTTTCGCTCGCTGTTGGCGAGCCTCCGTCGGCAGTCGTTTCCCCGTCCTCGGCTGTCGTCGTGTCTGCGGCCCCGGTCGTCGTGGTCGCCGCGTCCTCGGCCGCCGTGGTGTCCGCCGTCGCGGCCGGCGTCTCGGTCGCGTCCGCTCCGGACGCCGTGGTGCCGTTCCCGCCACCGCCGCCGAGCCCGGCACAGCCTGCGAGGACGACGGTCGCACACAGCACCACCGCGAGCACGGCGCGCGTCCTCATGGCTGCGCCCCCGTCGGTTCACTCCGGTTCGATCGCTCGTTCGATTCGTTCGCGTCGGTTCGTCGGTGTTCAGTCATGATTTGGTGTCATCGTCGATCACTCCGTGCTGTCCGGCGTGAGCGAGAACGACTCGACGACGGTCCACGCGACCGCCTCGAAGTCGATGTCGGCAGCCCAGTCCACCCCGACCGTGTAGCCGGCCGTCCCGGCGACGACGAAGAGGTAGGTGAGCCGCCAGCGTTCGTCGGGAGCCCCGCCGACGTACCGATACTCGACGGCTCGCCCTCGGTGGCCGCTCGGGAGCCACACCGTCCGTCGGTCGAGTCGCTCGACGTCGTGTACGTGATCGTCGGCAGCGAGCTCCGCCTCGAAGCGCTCGGCGTACGCCGCCACGTCGCGTTCGACGTTCTCGTCGACGAACACGACCGCGCCCGCCGTCGAGGCGGGATCCTCGAACGTCGCTCCCCCGCCCGCGTCGACTCCGGCCGACCAGTCGGCCGGGTAGCTGACGGTGTACCCGTACTCCTCGTCGGTGTACGTCGCAAACGCCGCTTCGTCCCCGCCGGCGGTTCCGCCGTCGGTCTCGACCCACGAGTGAGCAGACGGGTCTCTGGCCCGATCGGCTCCGACTGACCGACGCCGCCAGGCCGGAACTCCTCTCGCCAGCGGATGGCCGTCCGACCGATCGGATCCGTTCGTCATGGTTCGGTCCGTGGGCCTCAGACGAGGCTGTCCGCGATGCCTGCCGCGATCGGGACGCGCGGGGTCGTGCCCTGGTAGGCTCGAACCATCAGGTAGACCCAGAGCGCGAACGCACCGAGCGCGAGCACCAGCCAGATCAGCCCGAGCACCAGCGAGACGATGCTCCCGACGAAGAACGTGCTCGTGCTCGTCACCAGGACGGTCGAGACGATCGTCCCGACGATCGTCAGGCCGATGGACGCCACGAACACGAACCCCGTAATCACCATGCTCTGGGCCGCGTGAAAGCGGACGTAGGCGTTGTCCTGTTCGACCAGATAGAGGATCAACCCTGACACGATGCCGAACAGGTACGCCAGCGCCCCCGCCACGTTCTCGTCCAGTCCCGATTCCGTTTCCCCGGATGCGACCGGCGGCTCGTCCCCGGCCGCGTCGATGTCTCGAGTGTTGCTTGCCATTGGGTTCCTCCGTGTCGGTGAGACTACGCTCCTCTCTACCGTATCGCGCTGTCCCGTCCACCACCTCGTCGTCCGACACTGTTTGACACAGGCATGGAAACCGGGTATAATCACTGGCTGAGCAGCGTTCACGATCTGAACACGGATCACAGCCCGGACGAGCAGGCCGCCGACGGTTTCGATACTGACACCGAGCGGCGATCGGATTCCTGACTGTCCACCGAAGTCCGAGTGAGATCCGGTCCGGGTCGTCGGCTCGGTGCCACGTCGAACGCCGGTCGAGCACCTATCGGGTAGTGGATTGCTTGAGCGATCTCAACAGGAGGTTTAATTGTTTCGGCTGCATACGCCGTATCGACCGATGTCCGAGGAACTGGTCGAACTCGCCAGGCGGGCCTCGGCACTCGCGATACTGCGCGAGGGACCGCTGGATCGCCGGGAGCTTCAGGAACGGTTGGAAGTGTCCAGACCGACGGTTCACCGATTCACGCGGGCGTTCGAGGACCGAGGGCTCGTCGAGCGATCGGACGGTGAGCTAGCGCTGACAGCGGTCGGCGAGATCATCGCGGAGACCGTCACCGAGTTTCGACGGACGGTACGGACTGCGAGACGGGTCGAGCCGCTCTTCGAGGTCGTTCCGGGCTGCGATCCGGCGCTCGTTCGCGAGGCGTTCGCCGACGCGACCGTCACCACTGCCGAGCCGGGCGATCCCTACAACGGCGTACGACGGTTCATGTCCATCGTCGAGGGTTCCGACACGCTCCGCGGGATCGATCCGGCGGCGATCAACCCGCTCCATCTCGATGACCTCCACGCCCGCATCGTCGACGGCATGGAGACCGACGCGGTCTTCCTCCCCGAGGTCGTCGAGTCGCTCGTCGAATCCAACCCGGAGCGCGCGCGGGAGGCGTTCGAGAGCGGGAACCTCACCCTCCGAACCCACGACGACATCCCGCTCGGCGTCACCCTATGTGACGACCGGATCGGCGTCGGGATCTACGCCGAGGACACCGGGCTGCTGGAGACGTACATCGACACCCCATCCCCCGCCGCACGCGAGTGGGCCGAGGAGCTGTATGTCGAGTACCGCGACGAGTCGACGCCACTCGCGGAGCACCCGGAACTCTCCGAGCTACCACCCGTCGAAGCAGCGGCGAACGATCGGTAGGACGATCGCCCGTCAGCCCGAGGTCGTCCGCTCACGGAGCCATCCGCGAACCGCTTCGATCGTCTCCGGAACCGTCGCGTCGGTCGTGTCGATCGCTTCGTAATCGTCGTGTTCGGCCGCAAACCGCCGAAACCGTTCGTTCATCCGTCGTCCCGCCTCGACGTCGGCCCACTCCTCGTCCGCCGCGGCCGCCTCCGCCCACCCGTCGCGGCCCCTGAGCCGGCGCGCCTGGTCGTCGGGATCGCAGACGAGCGCGAGATACTCGATCCGTGGGAAGTAGTCGGCTTCGGGCAGCTCTTCGACGACCTCGGGATCGCCGAGTGCGGCCCCGAACGCCACCACCGGCCGCCCCGAGCGCGCGAGTTCGGCGTACTGCAGCAGGTGGAACGCCCGCCTGGCTTCCTCGGGGAGCACCCGCCACGCCTCGCGGATTTCTCCTGTGCCTTCGAGCCAGTAGAGGTCCGGTTCGACGACGACCGCCGGAACGGTACCGACGATCTCGCGGTAGATCGTGGTCTTGCCGACGCCTGGTGCGCCCGTGACGACGAACAGCGGCGCGGCTTCGTATCTTCGTGTGTCGCCACAGACCGGGCACGTCACGGTCCCGGCGTCGTGATCGATGGCGACGTCGCGTGGCGTTCCCGAGCACGCGGGACAGAAGTGAAACACGGCGGGGACCCGCTACAGCTCCGCGACCGCCGCTTCGATCGCCTCGCGGGGCACCGGCGAGATCCAGTCGTCGGCGAGCCACCGACCCGCGACCCGTCGCTCCGCATCGAGGACGAAGACGGCACGTCGCGCGGTTCGGGTCGATCCCATCCCGTCGCGTTCGGTGAGGATGTCGTAGGCCGCGGCGGCGGTGCCGTCGGCGTCGCTGAACAGGTGGAACGGGCTGTCGAGATAGCGGAGGAAGGCGTTCTGGGCGTACGGCCCGTCGCGGCTCACGCCGACCACCGGCACGTCGAAGTCGGCCCAGCCGGCGCGATCGTAGCGCTTCCACCAGTTCTCCGCGATGGCGCTGAACGAGAACCCGTAGAAGACGACCACGCAGCCGCCGTCGAGCACGTCGGCGAGCCGTCTCGCTCGGAAGGTCTCGCCGTCACACAGCAGCGCTTCGAACTCCGGCGCGCGCTCGCCCTCGCTCGGTGGCATGTCCTCGTATCGATTGCCGTAGGAGAAAAGCCTGCGGTCGGCGGGAGCGGGGTGGTGGAGTCTCACTCCGGCGGAACACGCTTTTGCCCGTGGCGCTCTGCGTATCGGTATGAGCCTCACGCTCTACCGGCTCGAAGGCTGTCCGTACTGCGAACTCGTGGTCGACCGGCTCGACGAGCTCGACATCGAGTTCGAGAGCGTCTGGACCGAGGGCCTCCACTCGAAGCGCGACGAGGTCAAGCGGGTCTCGGGCCAGCGGGGCGTCCCAGTGTTGGTCGACGACGACCGCGGGATCACGATGGCCGAGTCCGAGCGCATCGTCGAGTACCTCGACACCACCTACGCGGCCTGACGACGATCCGCCTCGCTGGGGAAGACGGGAGTCGGATTCATGTGCTCGCGCGACGAACGGAGAGGTATGACCGAGGAGACCCTGTTCGAGACCGAGCGAACCCGCGACCGTGCGGAGATCGCCTCGCTTCTCCGATCGCTGGCGAGTCAGTTCGACGACGGAACCGTGACGCTCGCCGCCGACGGCCGATCGGTGGCCGTGCAGTCGCCGGAACGGGCGACCGTCGAGATCGAACTCGAACGCGAGCGAACCGACGACGGAACCGATCTGGAGCTCGAAGTCGAGATCGAGTGGACGGAGTCCACGGACGCGGAGGGCGTCGTTCGACACGAAGACGATGTCCGCGAAACCGGCGCGCCGGCGACCGGCGAGGCGACCGCAGCCGAGAGCCTCGCGCGGTTCGAGGTCTTTCGGGATCGAGCCGACGAGTGGCGGTGGCGACTCGTCCACCGCAACGGCAACGTGATCGCGGACGGTGGCGAGGGATACGCCTCGAAGCAGAACGCGCTGAAGGGGCTGCGGAGCGTCCGCCGGAACGCACCTGGTGCCCGGATCGACGTCGAGTAGACCCTGATCCGTCAGTCGATCTCGTGCGGATCGAGGCCGGGGTCCTCGACCGCCGGCGCGCCGATCGCGAGCACGATCCCCTGGTCGTCGCCGAGATACCGGTGCCCGTGGCCCGTTTCGGGGCCGGCGGCGTAGAAGGTCCCCGGGCCGACCTCCCGGAACTCCTCCTCGCCCGATCGGCCGAGTTTGAGCGAGAACTCGCCCTGGACGATGTAGTAGAGCTCCTCCTGTTCGGCGTGAGCGTGGTAGGTGATCTCCTCGCCGGGATCGAAGTACCAGAGCTTGCAGTTCGTCTCCTCGGTGCCGAGCGCGTCGTCGACCGACCGGATGTCGAGGTCGGGCGGGATCTCCTCGATCTCCGAGAGGTCGGTCACCGGGACGTCGTCGGTGTGGACCACGTCGTAGTCCATACCGCCGCGACGACGCGCCGGCGCAAAAGTCTATGGCTGGCTCGACCCAGGCGAATCGCCGGAACCGCTCGGATCGGGGTTCACGACCGCCTCGTGCAGACGGGGTAGGACGTCGGTCACGTCCGCCCGGAAGTCGTACTCGGCGCGGTCCGACAGCGGCGTTTGCTCCAGATTGGCGAGCATCATCGTCGCACCGCGATCGGCCGCGGTCCGGGGAAGCGACGCCGCGGGCTCGACCGTGAGCGACGAGCCGGCGACGAGGAAGACGTCGGCGCGCTCGGCGAGCGCGTGGGCCTCGAACAGCGCGTGGTCGGGCAGGGATTCGCCGAACAGCACGACGCCAGGCTTCAGCACCCCGTCGCACTCCCCACACCGCGGCGGTAGCTCGCCGTCACGGGCGCGCTCACGGACGGGATCGGCGGGGACGCGCTGCCCGCAGTCGCGACAGACCGCGCGCTCGCCCGAGCCGTGGATCTCGATCGGGTCCGCAGAGCCCGCCGCGGCGTGAAGCCCGTCGATGTTCTGGGTCACGACCCGATCGAGGTGGCCCGTGGCTTCGAGGTCGGCGAGCGCCTCGTGGGCCGCGTTCGGTTCGATGGCGTCCCCGTAGACCTCGTCGTGGAGCGCGAGTCGGTCGCGCCAGAACCCCGCGGGATCGCTGTCGAGCCGCGAGACGTGGAAATCCGCCGGATCGTGGCGCGCCCAGAGGCCGTCGTCGCCCCGGAAGTCGGGGATGCCCGAGGCGGTGCTCACGCCTGCACCGGTCATCGCCACCGTGGCGTCGGCCTCGCGGATGGCCTGGGCCGCGAACCGGAGATCGTCGGCGTCGACGGTCATGGGGAACGGTGGCGACGGACGAGCAAAAGTTCGGGGCCTACCCGTCGAACCGCGGAATCGACCCGATCTCCGCTGGATCGGTGTCCTCGAACGCCGCGCGCGCGATGGTGCGCTTGTGGACCTCGTCCGCACCGTCGATGATCCGGAACGCTCGCACCGCCTCGTAGAAGTCCGCGAGCGGGAGGTCTCGGCCGATCCCCGCCCCGCCACAGCACTGGACCGCGAGATCGATCGTTTCTTGCACTACTCGCGCGGCGAACACCTTGCTCATCGAGACCTCGACTCTGGCCTCCTCGCCGGCCGTGATCCTCTCCGCCGCATCGCGGACCATCGTTCGCGCGGCGTGGAGCTCGGTCTCGGCCTCCGCAATCGAAAAGCGCTGTGACTGTTTGTCCGCGAGCGACGATCCGAACGCCTCGCGCTCGTCCATGTACGCTTTCGCCACGTCGAGTGCGCGCTCGGCCATCCCCGAAAACCGCATGCAGTGAGTCAGTCGGGCGGGCCCCAGTCGCTGCTGGGCGATGTCGAACCCGGCGTTCTCGGCACCGAGCAGGTTCTCCTCGGGCACCCGCACGCCGTCGAATTTGATCTCGGCGTGGCTCTCCGGTACGAGGCTCTGGCCGAGGTGAGGGATGTCGCGAACGATCTCCACACCCTCGATATCGGTCGGCACGAGGATGATCGAACAGCCGGCGTAGGGGTGCGCATCGGGATCGGTGCGTGCCATCACGAGGAGGACATCGGCCGCGCCACCCTGGGTGGTCCACCACTTGTGGCCGTCGATGACCCACTCGTCGCCCTCCTTTCTTGCACGGGTCCGGAGCATCTTCGGATCCGACCCACCACCGGGGGCGGGCTCGGTCATCGCGAAGCCCGATCGGATCTCGCCCGCGACCAGCGGTCGGAGCCATTTCTCCTGTTGGTCGTCGCTCCCGACGAGTTCGAGCGTGTGCATGTTGCCCTCGTCGGGCGCGTCGACCCGCATCGCGGGCGCGCCGAGCAGGCTCCGGCCCGCCTGCTCGAACACTGGGAGCACGTCCCGGAACGCCATCCCCATCCCGCCGTGCTCCTCGGGGATCTGGGGCGCGTAGATGTCGTACTCGCGGGCCTGCTCGCGCAGGTCGGCGATGGTCTCGCGCGAGACCGACTCGCCGCCGTCGTGGGAGCGCTCCGCGGGCAGGACGACCTCCTCCATGAACGCGCGGGCGCGGTCGGTCGCCTCGCGTGCGGCCGCCGAGTCGTCGTACTCCATGCTCACACATCAGCACACACCATTGTAAAACGATCGGGCCACACAGCCGAGAACGACCCCGCGAACCCCCAGTTATTCATACGATGTCCACGAACGTACCTACCAATGGTAACCGAACGGTCGGGAACGACGGGGTGGGATCGATGAGCGGCGAGGGTGAGGAAGGGGCGTACTTCTCGCGGATCGTCGACGAGGGGTCGTTGGCGAGCTACTTCGAACGAGAACTGGGCTCCGTCGAGGAGTATCGAATCGAACATCATCAGGAGGGCCACTCGAACGAGACCCTGTTCGTGGAGTGGGGCGAGCGCGACCTCGTGGTCCGTCGGCCGCCGCCTGGCGAGACTGCCGACACCGCCCACGACGTTCTCCGGGAGTATCGAGTGATGGACGCACTTCAGGACACACCAGTTCGAGTCCCACCGACAGTGCTCGCGTGCGAGGACGAGTCGATTCTCGACTGCGAGTTCTACGTGATGGAGCGTGTCGCGGGGAGCGTGCTCCGCGAGACCGAACCCGATCGGTTCGCCACACCGGAACACCGCCAGCGGATCGGCGAGGAGCTGATCGACGGCCTCTGTGAGATCCACGCCATCGACCACGAAGCTGTGGGGCTGGGCGAGTTCGGCCATCCCGAGGGATTCACCGAACGTCAGGTCAGGCGCTGGTCCGAGCAGTTGACGTGGGCGTTCGATGTCACGACGGACGAACGCGAGGTCCCCGAACTCTACGACGTGATGGAGTGGCTGACCGCAAACGCCCCCGACGCGCCGACCCATACCCTAGTTCAGGGCGACTACAAGCTCGACAACGTGATGTTCGCGCCTGGCACCCCACCCGAACTCGTCGCGGTGTTCGACTGGGAGCTGAGCACTCTTGGAAATCCGCTCGTCGATCTCGGGTGGCTTCTGTCCTACTGGTGGGACGAAGGCGACCCGGATCCACCCGCGGCGACCGACTCGCTCAATGCGACGTTCATGACCCGCGAGGGCTACCCCACCCGAGAGGAACTCGTCGAGCGTTACGAGGAGCGGACGGGAATCGAGTACGAACACGACCGGTTCTACCGCGCGCTCGCGGTCTACAAGCTCGCCGGGCTGGGCGAGATGTTCTTCCGGCGGTACCTGGAGGGCAACGCCGACGACCCGCTGTACCCGAAGATGGAGACCGGCGTGCCCGAGCTCGCCGACCGCGCGCTCCGGATCATCGAGGGTGAGGAACCGCTATGAGCTACTTCGAATCGGTCTCGGTCGGCGACACCGCCCGGACCGCGGGCCGGACGGTCACGAGCGCGGACGTGACGAACTTCGCGGGCGTGAGCGGTGACTTCAACCACCACCACACCGACGCCGAGCGGATGGCGAACACCGAGTACGGCGGCCGGATCGCCCACGGCGCGTTCGTCTTTTCGGCGATGACCGGTCTGCTCTGGCAGTCACGAACACAGGACGAACGCGAGGACGTGATCGCGTTCTACGGGGTGGACGGACTCCGCTTCACCGCTCCGACGTACGTCGGCGACACCATCCACGTCGCAATCGAGGTCGTCGAGAAAGACGAACGCGAGCATCCACGAGCCTCCGGTACTGTGCGGTACGACGCTGCGGTGAAAAATCAGGACGAGGAGACCGTGCTCCGGTGTGAACTGCTCTCCCTGGTCCGCTGAGGTCCGAGATCACGATTTCGCCGACATCGCACATTCCCACCATCTCATCGATTCATCGGCGATCGGTAGCTCCGTGAGCCGATGGTGGCGATACATTGATGTGTCGAACTGCTGTACTGAGCGTATGGCCGGACGGTGGCTTCTCTTGGGATTCGGTCTGTTGTTCGGGGCCCTAACCGTCGCGTTCGTCGTCCAGGGGAAGACGCTACAGGCACTCATCGCGGTCGTTCAGACGTCTTGGACTCTCGGTGGGTTCTGGTGGTACACGACTCACGACGAAGCGGCCAATACGAGACTTCAGCGGGTTCTGTAACAGTTATTGGCAGTTCTCGGGTATTCAGGCTACTGTCGACTTCGTACCACAGTCGAGGCAGACGTTGACGACGTTCTTCCCGTCCGTGTCGAGAACAACGCGCAGATCGTCCCGACCGCACTCGGGACACTCGACCGGCGATTCAGCACCACAGTCCGGACAGACGAGGACCTCCGATCCCTCGGCAACGACTGGTCGCCTGGCCTCGTGATCGCACTCGGGACACGGCAGCGGAACCCGCACGTCTTCGCTGTCGCGGGGAGCACCCACCGCGAACGCCACCACCGCTTCGTCGGACGCGTTCTTCCCGGACTGGAACTCGCCGGGCGCGAACCGGATCGCCTCGTTCTCGCCGACGGTGATCTCGCCGCTCGAACGACCCGCTTCTGCACGGCTTCGCGGTGTGTACGTTTCGAACGTCGCTTCGCCGTCGACAATGACGAACACCTCTTCTTGGTCCATGTGGGCGTGGAGCGAGCCGCTGAACCGCTCGCCGGGAGCGAGGGCGTACCGATTGATCGCGACGTCGGCGGTGTTCAGCGGGCCGGACAGCTTTCGCCGGTCGACATCGTTCTCGGATGGGACAGGATCGATGTCGTCGATCAAGGTGGTCTCCATGCCCACGGTCCATCCCCGGAACACAAAAACATGCATCCGCTCGGACAGAAACGACGACGGACGACCCGTCGCTCACTCGTCGTTCAGGCTTTCTAAGAGTTCGGGGTCGGTCCCGAACTTGAGGACGTTCGTCATCACGGAGTTGCGGATGTTCGCCACGACCTTGCCGTGCTGTTTGTAGAACTCGTGGATCCACCGGGATTCGGCCTCGCGGGTCGGGAACATCATCACGGTCTTCCACTGGTACTCGCCGTCCGAGAGGAAATAGAAGAGGGTGTTCGGCGAGTCGCGGATGTGCTCCATCGCTGCCCGCCACTCCTCGGCGAAGTGCTCGGGATCGAACTTGAACTCGAACAGTCCGAAGATGAAGTACTCCTCGTTCGGGATGATCGCCTCGCGGAAGACCCCCTCCTCGCGCATCCGCCGGATCGACTCGCTGATCGTGACGTGCGAGACGTCGATACCGTACTCCTCGGCAAGGATATCGGTGAGTTCGCGCGAGGACACCTGGGGGTCGCGCGCGAGCTCGCGCAGGATCACCACGTCGCGGTGCGAGAACTCCCATTCGGGCGCGTCGTCGGTCATGAGTTCGTTCCTACGAGGGTCATCCCGCACCTGGCGGAAGAAACTCACGGAGTTCCGCGACGTAGGCGTCGGGCCGATCGGCCATCACCCAGTGGTAGGCTTCGTCGAGTCCCACCACCTCGCCGTCGAGATCGTCGGCGAGGCGCTCGCCGTATTCGATCGGCTGGAAGTCGTCGCCAGCCCCCCAGAGTCCAAGGAAGTCGGCGGTGATCGCGCTGTAGTCGATCTCGGTCGTGTGATTCGTGTTGGTCGCCACCGCACACCGCGCGAGCGAGGTGCGACCATCCGCCGAGAGCCACGGCGCGGTCAATCCCTCGACGAATTCGGGATCGGGGTCGCCGTACGCACCGAGCGTGAACGCCGAGGAGACCTGATCTTCGAGATCGTCGAGCGGCATCTCGGCGGTCTCGGGCAACCCGAAGTCGGTGATGAACTCCACCGGCCACGAGTCGTAACACACCGCGTTCGAGCAGACCAGCTGGGCGACCGCATCCGGATGGTGGGCGGCGTACCGCAGCGCGACCCCGCCCCCGATGTCGTGGGACACGATCGAAACCGTCTCCATGCCCAACTCCTCCAGCAACGCAGCGAGCATCGTTTCTTGGGCTCGGATCGACCTGTCGAACTCGTCGGCCATCGCGGAGTTGCCGTAGCCAAGCAGATCGGGCACGATCACGCGCCGATCCTCGGCGATTGCCGGGGCGACGTCGCGCCAGAGAAACGACCACGTCGGGATGCCGTGGAGGAAAACGACGGGCGGCTCATCGGCTCCGGTCGCGTCGTCGCTACTCTCGTTGTCTTCGCTATCGAGACCGCCGTTGCCGTCGTGGCTGCCGGGGCCGTCGTCGCGGTACGCCACCGAGAGGTCGTGGCCGTCGACCGTCACGGTCGTGGTTTTCTGACCGGCAGCCCACTCGTCGTGGTTCATAGGATGTTGTCGGCGATGATGTTCTTCTGGATCTCGCTGGTGCCCTCGTAGATCTTGGTGATCCGGGCGTCGCGGTAGTACCGCTCGGCGGGATGGTCGGTGACGTAACCCGCCCCGCCGAACACCTGGATCGCCTCGTCGGCCACGTCGACCGCGTGCTCGCTCGCAAAGAGCTTCGCCATGCTCGCGAAGCGCACCGCATCGTCGTCGCCCGCCTCGACGTGGGTGGCCGCCCGGTAGGTCAGCGAGCGCGCGGCATCGACGTTCGTCGCCATCTCGGCGAGCTTGTGCCGGATCGCCTGGAACTCGGCGATGGGTTGGTCGAACTGCTCGCGCTCGCCCGCGTACTCCCGTGCGGCGTCGAGTGCGCCCTGGGCGGCCCCGACTGCCTGGGCGGCGACGCTCGTTCGTCCGGCGGCGAAGAAATCCATGAGCTGGTAGAACCCCTGGTTCACCTCGCCGACGACGTTTTCCTCGGGCACGCGCACGTCGTCGAGCAGCACCTCGGCGAGGTCAGAGGCCCTGATCCCGAGCTTGTTGTCGATCTTCTCGGTCGAGAACCCGTCCGTATCGGTAGGAACGAGGAAGGCCGTGATCCCCTGGTGGCCTGCGCCGGGATCGGTCTTCGTCATCACCACGGCGATGTCGGCGACCGTCCCGTTCGTGATCCACATCTTGTTCCCGTTCAGCACGTACTCGTCGCCGTCCTTCTCGGCGCGGGTCTCGATCCCCGCCACGTTCGAACCGTGGGCGGGTTCGGAGATCGCGCTCGCGGAGGCCGACTCGCCCGCCGCGATCGGCGGGAGCCACTCCTCCTTCATCCATTCGTCGCCGTACTCGACGATCATGTTGCTCCCGAACCCCGCCGATCCGACCGCGCTCCCGATGCCGGGATCGGCGCGCCAGAGCTCCTCGGTCACGAGCGCCGACGACAGCGTGTCCATCCCCGCACCGCCGTACTCCGTTGGGATGTTCGGGGCCACGAAATCGTACTCGGCGGCCTCTCGGCGGAGGTCTGCTGGGTACTCGCCCGACTCGTCGTGTTCGCGCGCGACGGGCGCGATCTCCTCCTCGGCGAACTCCCGGACCGCACTCCGGATCGCCTCCTGCTCGCCCGATAGCTGAAACGACATACACTGTACAATCCTTCCACCGAAAAGTATCTTCGCCCCAGTGTTGAACATCGGTAACTTCGACATCGGATTCGGGGGAACGACTATGCCGGTGCCGCTCGTCGACCGCGGTATGCGCGCAGCAGTTCTCCGCGAGTACGGCGAACCGCTCGACGTGACCGAGGTCGACGCGCCCGACCCCGCTGCCGACGGCGCGGTGATCGAGCTGGAGGCGTGTGGCATCTGCCGGAGCGACTGGCACGGCTGGCAGGGTGAGTGGGACTGGCTCGGCCTCAAGCCGCCCGAGGGACAGATCCTCGGACACGAACCGGCTGGCAGGGTGATCGCGGTCGGCGAGGAGGTCGAGAGCGTGAGCGAGGGCGATCAGGTCACGGTCCCCTTCAATCTCGGCGACGGCACCTGCCACCAGTGTCGGACCGGCCACTCGAACACCTGTGAGAACATCGTCCCGCTGGGGCTGAACGAAGCCGCCCCGGGTGCGTTCGCCGAAGAGATGCACGTCCCGGTCGCGGATCACAACGCCGTCCGACTCCCCGACGGCGTCTCCGCGGTCGACATGGCGGGGCTCGGCTGTCGGTTCATGACAGCCTTCCACGCGCTCGCCCACCAGGCCGACCTCGGCGCGGGCGACTGGGTCGCGGTCCACGGCTGCGGCGGCGTCGGCCTTTCGACTGTCCACATCGCCGACGCGCTCGGCGGGAACGTCGTCGCGGTCGACCTCCAGGACGAGAAGCTCGCGATGGCCGAGGACCTCGGCGCGAGCGAGACGGTGAACGCGAGTGAGACCGACAACGTACCCCGACAGGTGAAGGCGATCACCGACGGCGGCGCGGCGGTCTCGGTCGACGCGCTCGGGATCGCGACCACCTGTCGGAACTCCGTGCTGAGCCTCGGCACCCGCGGCCAGCACGTCCAGGTCGGACTCAGCACCGACGACGAGCAGGGATCCGTCGAACTCCCGACGGACATGATGGTGATGAGCGAGATCGAGTTCGTCGGCTCGCTCGGAATGCCCCCCACCAGATACGACGAGATCTTCCGGATGGTCGCCGACGGCAAACTCGACCCGAGCGCGGTGGTCTCCGAGACCGTCGGGCTCGACGACGTGTCGGCGAAACTCGCCGCGATGAGCGAGTTCGAGACGAGAGGGATCCCGGTGATCGACACGTTCGATTGACGCTCTCCGCTGTGAGGGCGAGGAATGGAGAGCCTCAGCCAGGAAGTCCGTGCCGACGAGAGCGTTACCGCTCCTGCACTTCCATTCGGATCGGCGCTGACGGATGCATCGTGAGCGACGGGGCGAAGTCGAGGTCCGCGCTCTGCTCGGGTGCGAGCCGGAGCCGGTAGTGCTGCGCGACCGTCGCGAGGATCATCTGGGCTTCGAGCATCGAGAGGTGTTTGCCGATGCAGTGGCGCGGACCGCCACCGAACGGGAAGTAGGCGTAGTTCGGCCGCTCGCTCGCCCGATCGCTCGTCCACCGATCCGGGTCGAATAGTTCTGGTTCGTCGTACCAGTGGGGGTCGCGGTGGACGCCCCACTGCGGGAGCATGACGAGCGATCCTTCGGGGACGTCGTACCCGCCGAGTCGGACGTCCTCGGACGGCTCGCGGAAGATCGTGTAGACCGGTGGGTACAGCCGCATCGCCTCCTGAATCACCCGTTCGGTGAGATCGAGGTCACGCACGTCGTCGGCCGTCGGCGGTTCGCCGCCGAGGACAGTATCGATCTCGTCGTGGACGCGCCGCTCGATCGCGGGGTGCTGGGCGAGGAGATACCACGTGTAGGTGAGCGACAGCGCGGTGGTGTCGTGACCCGCGAGCAGCATCGTCATCAGCTCGTCGCGAAGGAGCTCCTCGGTCACTTCGTCGACCTCGCCCTGTGCGCGCAGCAGGATCGAGAGGAGATCCATCTCGCCGTTCTCGGTTCCCCGCCGCTGTCGAACCAGGGAGTCGAGGACGCCTTCGAGGTTGTCGACCGCGCGCTCGAACTCGATGCGTTCGCGCGTCGGCACCCACTCGGGGAGGAGGAACTGTGCCGCCTTCGGCTCGAACATCTTGCCGAGGGGTTCGAGGTTGTTCTGCACAGTCCTCGTGGTGCGGTCGTCGAGTTCGGTGCCGAACATCACCGAGACGATCACCTTCACCGTGATCCGGGCCATCGCGGGATCGATCTCGACGACGTCGCCGTCCGTCCAGCCGTCGAGCATCGTTTCGGCGTACCCGGCGATCTCCTCGCCGAAGTTCGCCACGCGGTCGGGGGCGAACGCGGG
Source organism: Halococcus agarilyticus (assembly GCF_000334895.1). Taxonomy (NCBI): domain Archaea; kingdom Methanobacteriati; phylum Methanobacteriota; class Halobacteria; order Halobacteriales; family Halococcaceae; genus Halococcus; species Halococcus agarilyticus. The sequence continues at coordinate 77,028 of NZ_BAFM01000014.1, forward strand.
CTGGGCGCGCCGACGCTGGCGCTGCCAGAACTCGCCGCCGCTCATCAACAACCCGTCGCCGAGCAGATCGTCGATGCTGCCCGTCCGCATCGTCTGTGCCTTCCGAAATCGCGAGGCCTCGCTCACCAGGACGCGCTCGACGTCCGTCGGGTCCGTGACGAGGTAGGTCCGCTCGGGGCCGAGGGTGAACGTCGAGAGTCCGTTGTAGCTCCGCGTGAGCGTCTCGATGAACGAGAACGGGTCGCGGGAGTAGCGATGCGTGTTGCCGAGGACCGGCAGATCCTGGGGGCCTGGTGGCTGTGTGCTCATATATTTGAGAAGGCTCGAAGCGCTTACAGCGTTACGCTCACCCACCCGACGGGCCGGTTTCGCGGTCCGCGATCCGGAGTCAGACTGCGGATCGGGGTCGGCCCCAAACACCCATAGGGGAACCGGGACATGGAGGTAGTATGTGCGCCGAGCGAGCCGAATCGACGACGCCAGGCGATCCCGAGGAGTGGGAGGAGTGGCTGCGGACCGCAGAGGAGGTGCTCGACGAGACGGTCGAACGAGAGGGAGCGCTCGAATGCGAGTTCGAGGAGTTCGAGGTCGGCATCCCGATGGCGTGGGGCGAGGAGGCCGACCGCGCTCGATGGGGGCTCGACGGCACCGTTCGCGTCCAGGTCGAGGGCGATCGCCGGCCGCTGGCGGCGTGGCTCGAATGGTGGTACGACAGGGTGCCGACGTCCTGAAGCGCCGAGAAAGCGGCTGACGGCGGCCGACCTAATGCTGACTCCGGACGTGGGAGCCGGGCTATCGGCCCTCGAACTCGGGCTCCTCGTTCGCCATGAACGCCTCCGCGCCCGCGCGGTGGTCGTGGCTCTCGAACACCGCGGCCTGGGCGGCGGCCTCGTTCGTCATCGCCTGATCGAGCGAACTCTCCAACCCCTGCCGGATGAGTCGCTTCGAGGCACGGAGCGCCACCGTCGGCCCCGTCGCGATCTCCTCGACGAGTTCGTCCGCGCGCTCGTCGAAGGACTCCTCGGGATAAACGTGGTTGAACAGCCCGAGCGATTCGGCGCGATCGGCCGCGACGAGTTCGCCGGTGAAGACGAGCTCCTTTGCGGTGTTTTCCCCCACGATCCGTGGGAGGAGGTACGACGTTCCGGAGTCGACCGCGAGCCCGACCTGACGGAAGCCGAAGCTGATTCTGGACTCCGTGCTCGCCACCTGGAGATCACAGGCGATGGCGAGGTTCGCGCCCGCGCCGAAGGCGACGCCGTCGATCTTGGCGACGGTCGGCAGGTAGAACTCCGCGACGCGCTCGACCGTCCGGCTGGTGACCTGTGCCACGCGGCGGACGGCCTCCTCCAGCGGTACGTCGCCCGCGAGCCGTTCGGTCATCGCGTTGATGTCGCCGCCGGCCGAGAACGCCCCGCCAGCGCCCTCGATCACGAGACACCGGGCGTCGCCACCCTCCAGTTCGTCGAGCGCGTCGAGGATGCCCGCCGAAACCTCGCTCGTGAGCGCGTTGCGCATCTCCGGGCGGTTCAGCGTCAGCGTCGCCACGCCGTCCGTGACGTCGAGCACTACCGCGTCGTCGGCCGCCGGCTCACCGCCCGCTCCGTCGCTCATTCGGCCGCCTCCGCTTCGTCGCTCTCACGCTCGCGGAGCTCGAACTTCTGGACCTTCCCGGTGGTCGTCCGCGGAAGCTCCTCGATGAATGCGACCTCGCGCGGGTGTTTGTACTCTGCGAGGTTGTCGAGACAGTACTCCCTGATTTCCTCGTCAGTAACGTCGCTATCGGGCGTTGGAACACCGTCGGACTCGGTTCCCTCGCCCGACGAGCCCCCACTCGCTGCGCTCGTGGGGACCACGAATGCCTTCACGGTCTCGCCGCGGCGCTCGTCGGGAACCCCGACCACGGCGGCGTCCGCAATGTCCGGATGCTCGAACAGCAACTCCTCGACCTCGCGGGGGTAGACGTTGTAGCCCCCGGTGACGATGACGTGCTTCTCCCGGTCGACGATGTAGAAGAAGTCCTCGGCGTCCCAGTAGCCGACATCGCCGGTGTGGAACCACCGCTTGCCGTCGCGTTCGGTGAACACCTCTTCGTTCGCTGCGGGCCGATCGTGGTACCCTTTCATCACGTTCGGGCCCGCGATCACGAGCTCGCCGGTGATCGCGTCGAGATCGGTCTCGCTTTCGTCGACCGGTCCCTCTTCGACCCGTTCGACCGGCTCGAACTCCTCGTCGACCACCATCGAGTCGACGCCCGGCAGCGGTTGGCCGATGCTGCCGACCCGCCGCGCGTCGGGGCTGTTGAAGTGCGTCACTGGCGAGGTCTCGGTCAGGCCGTACCCCTCGTAGAGTTCGATCCCGAACAGCTCCTCGAAGCGCCGGAGCACCTCGACCGGGAGGCTGCTCCCGCCCGAGTTCACGAACCGGAGCGACGAGAGATCGAACTCGTCGACGTTCGGCTGGTTGATGACGTCGTTGTACATCGCGGGCACGCCCTGCATGATGGTGAGTTCCTCCGATTCGACTAGCCCGAGCGCGGTCTGGGCGTCCCACTCCGGCAGCGGGTAGTACGCCGCGCCGGCGAACAGCGAGGTGTTCATCACGACCGTCATCCCGTAGATGTGAAAGAGCGGCAGCACGCCCAGCGAACGGTCGTCGGTGGTGGTGCCACCGGGCAGGAGATCCATCGCCATTCGGGCGTTCGAGGAGAGGTTCTCGTGGGTCAGGAGGACACCCTTCGGCTGGCCGGTCGTCCCGGAGGTGTAGGGCTGCACCGCCACGTCGTCGTCCGCCCGTTCGACCACCTCGGGTTCGGCCTCGGCGAGGAACTCCCCGAACGGCGTCGCGCCCTCCGCGTCGCCACCCACGCTGACGACGTGCTCGACGGCTGTGTCGTCCCGGACTTGATCAACGACCGGGACGAGATCCGAGAGCGTGACGACCACCTCCGTGCCGCTGTCCGAGAGGAGGTGGTCGATCTCGCGGGACTTGTACTGGGGGTTCATCGGCACCACGACCGCACCTGCCCGGAGCGCGCCGTGGAAGGCGATCACGAACTGCGGGAGGTTTGGAAGATAGACCCCGACCCGATCGCCGGAACCGATCCCTGCCTCCGTGAGCCCGGCGGCGAACGCACCCGTCCGCGACCAGAGCTCCTCGTAACTCAACTCCGATCCGTCGTAGTGAATCGCGGTTTCGTCGGGGTGCTCCACCGCCGTGGATTCGACGTTCGTGACGAGATTTGTCATGGTTTCTCGTGGGACGTGGACGCCCGCCGGCTAAAGCGTTGCCCCGCGGCGAACCAGTGGTTGATTCTGTGCCGATGAGAGTTACCGATCGTAATCGTCCTTCGGAATCAGTTTCGGTGCGAGAGGTCCCCGACTACCCGCCGAGGTAGACGTCGTGGATGTACTCGTCCTCGCGGAGCTCTGCCGGTGCGCCCTCGCGGACGATCTCACCGTTTTCGAGCAGCGCGATCCGGTCGGCGTGGTCCATCGCGAAGGTCACGTTCTGCTCGCAGAGCAGGATCGTGACGCCGGCGTCTTGGATGCGGTCGAGACCCTCGCTGATGTCGTCGAGCACCACGGGCGCGAGCCCGAGGGTGGGTTCGTCGAGCACGAGGAGGTCGGGTGAACTCATCAGCGCCCGGCCGATGGCGAGCATCTGCTGTTCGCCCCCGCTCATCGTCCGGGCGTGCTGGTCGGCGCGCTCTTCGAGCACGGGAAAGAGGTCGTAGACGAACGACCGGCGCTCCTCGCTGTCCCCGCGCCGGAACGTGCCGAGCGAGAGGTTGTCGGCGACGCTCATGTGGCCGAAGAGGTCGCGCTCCTCGGTGCAGTGGATCAGTCCCTCGCTCACGAGGTCGCTCGTCGAGCGCGTCGACACTTCGGTGTCGTAGTAGCGAACGCTACCCTCGTAGGCGTGAAACCCCGAGACGGTCTCGGCGAGCGTCGTCTTCCCCGCGCCGTTGGGACCGATCACCGAGACGATCTCGCCGCTGCCGATCCGGAGGTCGATCCCGCGGAGCGCAGCCACCTTGCCGTACGAGACTTGGAGCCCCTCGATCGCGAGCGGGGTCTCGGCACCAGGTTCGCGGCCGGTTTGCTCGCTACCGTCGACTTCGTCCGCTTGCCTGGCTTCCTCAGTATCGTCGCTGGCGGTGTCGGTGCTCATAGTCCCCCTCCGAGGTACGCCTCCTGGACCTCCTCGTTCGCCCGGATCTCCTCGGGCGTGCCCGACGCGAGCTTCGAGCCGAACCGGATCACGATCGCCCGGTCGATCAGCGAGAGCAGCCCGCGCATGTTGTGATCGACCACCACCAGCGTCAACCCCTCCTCGCGGAGTTCGGTGAGGAGTCCGGAGACGTCCTCGACCTCGCCCCCGGAGAGCCCGGCGAACGGCTCGTCGATCAGGAGGAGGTCGGGGTCAGTCGCGAGCGCCCGAGCGAGTTCGAGCCGGAGGAGCCCGGCGTGTGGGAGCTCGCTCGGCGATAATTCGGTGCGATCGCCGAGCCCGACCCGCTCACAGATCGCCCGGGCCTGTTCGCGCAACCCCCCGCGAAAGCCCGACAGCGAGAACAGCTTGTCCGGCGTGAGTGCGAGCGCGACGTTGTCGAGCACCGACCGATCTTCGAGCGGTCGGAACGACTGGAATGTGCGCGCGAGACCGCGTTTGACCATTCCGTGGGCCGCAGTACCAGTAACGTCCTCGCCGTCGTAGTGAACCGTGCCGGCAGTCGGCGGGTAGACCCCGGTGACGCAGTTGAACGTGGTCGACTTCCCCGCGCCGTTCGGGCCGATGAATCCGAGGATCTCGCCCTCCTCGACCGCGAAGGAGAGATCGTCGACCGCGGTCAGCCCCCCGAAACGCTTCGTGACGTTCTGGAGGACGAGGAGCCCGTCGTCCGGTCCGTAGGCGTCGCTCGCCGTCTCCGTTTGGAGCTCGTGCTCGGCGGTCGTCGACCCATCGGGTTCGCTCTCGCCGGTTTGCGTTCCGTTCGTCGCGCGTTCGTTCGTCGTGTCGGCGCTTGTATCGGTGCTCACTTGTCGTCACCACCGTCGAATCGATCGTTCAGCGCGTCGAGCGCGCGTCGATACCGTTCGGCCGTCTGTTCGATGGGGTTCGTCGTGTCATCGGTCGCGGTCGCACCGTCGGCATCGCGACCGCCGTCGGTGGCGACGGTTTCGCCACCACGAGCCCGTCGCAGCCCGCGCCGGCCGGTCCGGATCGCCCACGGGAAGATGCCCTGGGGCAAGAAGTAGACGATCACCATGGCGAGCAGCGCGAACAGCAGCAGGCTGGCTTCGTTGACCCCGACGTCGACGAGGGGGATGGTGGCGTCTTGCTGGTTCAACAGATCGTTGGTGAAGTAGAAGAACACGCCCCCGAGCCCCGCGCCGACGATCGTGCCCATCCCGCCGAGGATCGCCGCGATCAGCACCTCGATGCTCACGATGAGGCCGAGGAGCTGGCTCGGCTGGGGGCTCCCGACCGGGGTGTGGACGAACATCGCGCCCGCGAGCCCGCCGACCGCCGCGCTCAGCACGAACGCGAACACCTTGAACTTCGCCACGTCGAGCCCCGCCGCCGCGACCGCGTCCTCGTCCTCCCGGATCGCGGTCAACACCGAGCCGAGTCCCGAGCGCATGAGCAAGAGGAGCCCGAGCATGACGACGAGAAAGAGGCCGAGCGCGATGTAGTAGTTCGCGACGACCACGAGCTCGAACTCGTCGGCGGTGACGAGGCTCGCGGGCGAACTCAGCCCGAGCTCCCCGCCGAAGACGTCGCCGTAGACGATGAAGGTCTGGAGCAGGATGAGCGGTGCGACCAGCGTCACGAGCGAGAGGTACGGCCCGCGGAGCCGGAGCGCGGGCACGCCGATCAGCACCCCGGCGACCGCCGCGAGCACGACCCCCGCAGGAATCGAGAGCGTCGGCGGAACGCCGTGGCCGAGGTTGAGCAGCGCCGAGGTGTACCCGCCGACCGCGAAGAAGATCGCGTGGCCGAAGCTGATCTCGCCGGTGTACCCCGACACCGTGTCCCAGCTCATCGCGAACAGCCCGAAGTAGAGCGCCCCGATGAGCACGAGGAGCTGAGTCGTCGAGATCCCGAGGAACGGGAGCGCCGCGAACAGCACGACGCCGAGGAGCCCGACGAGGTAGCGCGGGGAAAGGAGCGACGCGAACAGCGACCGCTCGTCGGTCGTCTCGGGCGTGCCTTCGACCGCCTCGCCGGAGAGGTTCTCGTCCGCCATCTACGCCTCCGCGAGCTCCCGGCCGAACAGGCCTTCTGGGCGCACCAGGAGGACGAGCACGAGGATCACGAGGCCGGCGAGCCCGCTGAGCCGCGGGTCGATCGCGGAGGTCGTGATGACTTCGAGGAAGCCGATGACGTACGCCGCCACCAGGCTTCCGCGGATCGAGCCCAGCCCGCCGAGCACCACGATCGAGAAGGAGAGGATGAGCGGTTCGCGCCCCATCGCCCAGTTCGCGGTCTGGTACGACCCGAGAAAGAGGCCGGCCAACCCCGCAAGAACGCCGGCGATCGCCCACGTGTAGAGGTTGATCCGGCCGCTCTCGATCCCGACGAGCGCCGCCCCGCGCGGGCTCATGCTGGTCGCGAGGATCGCCTTCCCCGTTTTGGAGTAGTTGATGAACGCGAACAGCCCGGCGATGAGCACCCACGAGAGCACGACCGCCACCAACAGATTGTTCTGGACGCCGTTGCCGAGGATCTCGGTGGTGCCCGCGACGAGCGTGGGGATCGCCCGGGGCTGACTCCCTTCGACGATCCGGATGACCTCCTCGACCACGATCGAGGCCAGGAGCGTGAGTATCATCACGACGATGATGTTGTCGCCCCGCCGTTCGGCGAAGCCCTTGTAGAGGAGCACGCTGAACAGCGCCGGGACGGCGATCGCCGCGAGCACGCCCGCCCAGATCCCGAACCCGGCGGTCGTGACGTAGTAGGCGGCGAACGCGCCGATCGTGATGACCGCGCCGTGCGCGAGGTTGATCGTCCCGCCGACGCCGAAGATCATGGTGAAGCCGATCGCGACCAGGGCGTACAGCGAGCTGATCACCACCCCGTTGATGACGATGTTGGCGACGTCGACCATCGATCAGAGCCACGCGGGTGGCTGGTAGTCGGCCGTCTTGTACTGCTCGGGCCAGACGACCTCCTGCACGCCACCGCCGTCCTCGCCCTCCTGCCACTGGAGGAAGACCGGGTAGATCGCGTCCTCGCCGTAGACCGGGTCGTGTGGGTGTTCCTCGTCCTGACCGTAGAACTCGAGCGTGCCGGTCGTCGCGGTGAACGAGGCCTGCTCCATCGCCGACACCAGCTCGTCGGCGTCGGTCGTCCCGGTCTGCTCGACCATTGCCGCGTAGAGCTTGACCGCGTCGTACGCGATGTACCCGGTGTAGACGGGGTAGCTGTCGAACTCCTCGTTGTACGCCTCCACGAACGGCTGGGTCTTCTCGGTGACTTCGCTCTGTGGCGTCGCGGAGGTCTGGGTCACGCCGTAGAGACAGGCCCCGTTGACCGCCTCGTAGTAGGAGGGGAGCTGCATCGGGACGTGGATGCCCGCGAACCCGAACGGACGCTGCTGTTTGGCCCACTGGACGACCGCCTCGGTTCCCGTGTGGGCCATCGCGGTGAACATGCCGCTGGCGTCCGAACTCTCGACGTCGTCGAACAGCGGGCCGAAGTTCGTCGTCCCGCTCGCGTAGCGCTGGTTGCCCGCCACCTCGACGCCGACTTCGCCGAGACTCTCGTCGAACAGCTCCGAGATCGGCTCGGTCCACGTGTAGTCCTCGACCATCGCGTACGTCGAGTCCCAGCCCATCGCCTCGAAGTTGGCCTCCCCGAAGTCGAGGAGGTTCCGCCCGAGGTCGAGGTCGTTGAGCGGCCCGGCGCGGAAGTGGTACTTGAACTGGTCGTAGTTCTCCGCGATCATCCGCGAAACCTCGGCGGTCGCCGCCCCCGCCGTGAGGTGGATCGTCCCCTGCTGGGCGATGTCGTCGATGATGTTCAGGAGGACTTCGCTGGTGAAGATCCCGGTCGTGACGTCGGCCTCCTCGTTCAGGACGAGCTCGCGGTAGCGCTGCTGGCCGGTCGAGGGGTCCTCCTCGGTGTTCCCGACCGCCAGCTCGACCTCCGCACCGCCGATCCCATCGTTCGCATTGAGTTCCTGGACCGCGAGCCGCGCCCCGTTGACGATCGAGGCACCGATGGGGTTGTTCTCCGGGTTCGGCGCGAGCGCGCCGATCGTGATCGGCCCCTCGATATCGGCGCTCCCGCCGCCACCGCCGCTCGACCCGTTGCCGCTCTCGGTGTCGGTCCCGCCACCACCGTCGGTATCACCAGTACCGTTTCCACCGGAGCCGCCGTCACCGCTGGTGATATCGGAACCACTCCCGCCACCGGAATCGTTCGCGCTACCGCCATCGCCGGAGTCACTGCCCGCCGTCTCGCTGCCACCGGAGCCACCGTCGCCGGACCCACCGTCACCGCCGGAGTCGCCGCCGTCGCCGCCACCGAGACTGAGACAGCCGGCAACCGCCGCCCCGACCGCTGCGCCACCGGTTGCCTTCAGGAACGTCCGTCGACTGCTGCGTTCGTCGTCCTCTCCAGACGTCTCGTTACCATTGTTAACCATCGCTGGTGTGTGACTAGGGCACATTGTTCATAAAAGTACCGGATAGTACGGTCGGCGAAGCGATAGGTCACCTCCCGCCGGACGCCGGAAATGCGGCGATTTCGACGAACGGATCGTGAAATCGATGGTGTTCGAGAGCACCAGTGGATGACGGACGACCGGCGGCCGATGGATCGGGTACGGTCGTCGCTTAACAATGATTCGACGTGTCCCCGGATTCGCTGACCAGTGGCGATGGAGTTAACTCCGTGCCGGGAGGCCCCGTACGCATGGACGCCAGTGACATCGAGCGTGTCGCGGTGCTCGGCGCGGGCAACATGGGCCACGGCATCGCCGAGGTCGTCGCGATCGCGGGCTACGACGTGACGATGCGCGACGTCGAGCAGGAGTTCGTCGATTCGGGCTACGAGGACATCGAGTGGAGCCTCGACAAGCTCGACGAGAAGGGGCGGATCGACGAGTCCGCCGCCGACGTGCTCGGCCGGATCGACATCACGACCGATCTGGAGACCGCTGTTGCGGATGTCGATCTCGTGATCGAGGCCGCACCCGAGCGGATGGCGCTCAAACAGGAGATCTACGGCGAGCTCGACGAGCTCACGCCCGACGGGGCGATCCTCGCCTCCAACACCTCGTCGCTCTCGATCACCGAGATCGCCACCGCGGTCGACGATCCCGAACGAGTCGTCGGCACCCACTTCTTCAATCCACCTGTCAAAATGGATCTCGTCGAGGTCATCTACGGCGAGCGGACGTCCGACGAGACCGCCGAAGCCGCCCACGACTTCGTCGAATCGCTCGACAAGACCCCGATCTACGTCCGGAAGGACGTCCAGGGGTTCGTGGTCAACAGCGTTCTGGGGCCGTTCATGGTCGAGCCGGCGTGGATGGTTTCGAACGGCGAGGCCACCATCCAGGAAGCCGACGCCGCGATGGTCCACCAGCGAAGCTACCCGATGGGACCGTTCGAGCTCGGCGACCTGACCGGGATCGACATCGGCTACTCCGTTCGGGAGGAGGCCGGAATCACCAATCCGCCGCTGATCGAGGAGAAGGTCGAGGCCGAGGAGCTGGGCCGGAAGACCGGGAAGGGGTACTACGACTACGAGGAGGGCGACGGCCCCGACTACGAACCGGGCGACGGCGAGGGGTTCGACACGCTCCGCGTCGAAGCACGGATGGTGAACGAGGCCGCGAAGCTCATCGGCAACGACGTCGCGACCGCGGAGGCGATCGATACCGGAATGCGCCTCGGAGCCGGGTTCCCCGAAGGCCCGTGCCGGCGCGCCGACGACATCGGACTCGACACGATTCTCGACAAGCTCGAAGCGCTCCACGACGAGACCGGCGAGGAGCGGTTCGAACCCGCCGATCACCTCGTCGAACTCGTCGAGAACGGGCAAATCGGCGCGGACGCCGGGCAGGGCTTTTACTCCCACAGCGACGGCGACGATCGCACCTACCACGACCTGAACTACGAGATCGACGACCGGGGCGTGCTCGCGATCGAACTCGACAGGCCCGAACGCCTGAACGCGCTCTCGCGTGACCTCCTCGACGAGATCGACCACCTGCTCAAAACCGTTGACCCCGACGAGCTTCGCTGCGTCACCATCGAGGGAACCGGCGAGCGGGCGTTCTCGGCGGGCGCGGACGTCACTGGGTTCGCCGACACCGAGCCCGCCGACGTGCTCCGCGCGACCCCGACCTACGAGACCGTCGCGGAGTTTCCTCGTCCAGTCGTCGCCAAGATCGAGGGGTACTGCCTCGGCGGCGGTCACGAACTCGCCTTGGCGTGTGACATGCGGATCGCGACCGAGGGCTCGACGTTCGGCCAGCCCGAGATCGGCCTCGGCCTGATCCCCGGCGGCGGCGCGACCCAGCGACTCACCCGCCTCGTGGGTGCCGCGCGCGCGAAAGAGCTCGTCTTCCGGGGCCACCAGATCGACGCCGCGACCGCGGCCGACTGGGGGATGATCAATCGTGCGGTGCCAGGCGACGAGCTCGACGACGCCGTGGAGGACGTCGTCTCGGACATCGTGAACGGCCCGCCCGTGGGCCTCGAAGTCGCGAAGAAGGTGATGAACGAGGGGAGGGACGCCGACCTCGACGCCGCCCTCACGCTCGAACGTCAGGGCTTCTCGATCCTGATGGGGACCGACGACGTGGCCGAGGGCACCGCCGCGTTCCGCGAGGACCGCGATCCCGAGTTCGAGGGCCGCTGACGACCGGGGCTGCCCGGAAGTTATTTGGAAAGCGATAACTAACGCCGAGACATGGACGAATCGACTCCCACCGCGCTCTCACAGCGCAAGGCAGCCTTCTGGATCGGCGTGGTCTGCCTGTTCGGCGGCGGAGTCATTCCGGAAAGCGTTCGTGTCGGCGATCAGGAGTTGGCAGCGATCATCATCGCGTTCGGGGCCGTTATCCTCATCGTCAGGCTGCTCGTCGGTATCTTCAGAATCCTCCGGACGTCGTTCGACGCGTACCACGTTGGTTACAGGGAGAGCGGATAACTGAGACGAAGAGCGTGTTCAACCGCCCCAAACGGACGGTGGTTGGAACAAGCAGGACGCTACGAAACGCACCAATCAGGCGGAACGTCACACGCCGACAACGTGGTGACTCAGGTCCGCTTTTGAATCTCCTCGCGGAGGAGTTCGCTCACGGTGTCGCCCTCCGCACGGCCGCCGAGCGCGCCCATGCACTCGCCCATCAGCCCGGAGAACGCGCCCATTCCCTCCGTCTCGACCTGATCCGCGTTGCGCTCGACCACCTCGACGACGACCTCACGGACCTCCTCGTTGCCCGCGCTCCCGAGCCCCTCGCGTTCTGCCGCCTCTGCCGGCGAAAGGTCGGGGTTCTCGGCGAGCGCCGCGAGGAGGTCGGGGAGCCCCTCCGTCGTGACTTCGCCGGCGGTGAGCAGCGCGAAGGCGTCGAGGAAGCGTTCGTCATCCAACTCCTCGACCGGTACGCCGTCGCGCCGGAGTTCGGTGACGGTGCTCTCGACCGTTTGAGCCGCGAGCGTGGGATCGACGCCCTGCTCGACCGCCGCCTCGAACAGACTCATCCGGCGGCCGTACGCGACCTGCTCGGCGAGGCCCGGATCGAGATCGTGTTCGGCCTCGTACCGATCGACTTTCTCGGTCAGAAGCTCGGGCGTTTCGACCTCCTCGATATCGAGGTCGACGGGTGGCACGTCGGTTTCGGGGTACATCCGCGCCGCGCCGGGGAGCGGCCGGAGGTACTCCGAGGTGGTCTCCTGGACCCCGCGGGTCTCCTCCGGTACGCCCGCGATCGCCGCGCGGGCGCGCTCCACGACCGCCTCGATCGCCGCCGCGGCGGACTCGGGATCGGCGGCGACCATCGCCACTGCGTCGTCCTCTTCTCGCGGGCTTTGCCCGCTCGAACTGTCCGAGGCGCGAAGCGCCTCGCTGTCGGCCCCGACCGCCTCCCGGAGCGCGTCGACCTCGGCTTCGGTCACGCCGTACGCCGGAAGCTCGTCGGTGTGGAAGATCCCGCCGACGCCGTGGCGCTTCGCGTGGTCGGCGAACTCGGTGCCGAGCCGGCGGTCGGGCTGGATCTCGCGGCCCACGAGCCCCGCGAACCCCTCCAATCGAACGGCCATCGCGCGCCCGCCGCCCGCGAGCGCGTCCTCGATCACGCCGCTGTCGGTGTCTACTCGCGGGCTTCGCCCGCTCGTATGGTCTGCGGAGCTTCGCTCCGCACTATCGGCGAAGACCTCGGTCACGTCCACGGGGTCGCCGACGCTCGCCCCGCGCTCGGCGAGCGCGTCGCGGATCGCGAGGAGCTCGGCCTGGCGGTGGACCTCGTTCTCCACGATGTCGTCGATGTCGTCGAGGCTCTGGACGCCCTTGAGTTCGACGCGCGCGCCCTCCTCGATCGAGACGTTCACGTCCTGGCGGATGGTGCCGAGCCCGCGCTTTACGGTACCGGTAGAGCGCAACAGCATCCCGATGCGTTCTGCGGCCTCCTTCGCCTGTGCGGGCGAGGTGATGTCGGGTCGGGTGCCGATCTCCACGAGCGGGATTCCGAGTCTGTCGAGCGCGTACCGCACTCCCGATCCGGTTTCTTCGACTCGGCCGGCGCTCTCCTCTTCGAGCATGAGGTCCTCGATGCCGACCGCGCCCTCGGAGGTCGTGATCTCGCCGTCGCCGGCGACGAGCGCCGAGCGCTGGAACCCCGAGGTGTTCGAGCCGTCGACCACGATCTTGCGCATCACGTGGGCCCGGTCCACGGGCGTCATGTCGAGCAGCGCGGCGATCTCGAGCACGACGTCGATCGCCTCGCGGTCGATCCGGTGGGGCGGTTCGTCGTCGGCCTCGACGAGACAGGTGGAGTCGAACGCGAGATACTCGAACTCGCGCTCGACGCTCGCCTCTTCGAGGGCGGCGTCGTCGCTCTCGCCGAGTTCGCTCCGCGTGGGATGGAGGTAGCGCCGGAAGCGGTGGGTCGAGTTCTCGGGCTCGCGTCGGTCGGTGGGACAGCCACAGAACAGCTTGGTGTCGGTGTCTAGCTGCTGGTGGATCTCGAGACCCGCGACGAGGCCCAGCTCCTCGTAGTCGTGCTCGTGGTCGGCATCGTGGCCGGAATCGTGATCTGACTCCGCACTCATTGGGGCGACCTGCGGTGCGGAGCGACAAAAATCCGTTCGGTCGTCGGCGTCCGCTCGCGATCGGCGACGCTCGAACGACGCCGGGGGGTCGCCGAAACCCCGATTCGATGGCCGGCTACCCAGTGTGACGTTGATCCTCGCTCGTGCTCGCCTCTTCGAGCGATGCGTCGCCGGATGGTTCGGCCGCAGTCAGCGGGTTCCGTCGCGCGACGAGGCTTCTCCGAAGCCCGCGCCGGACCGTCTCGCGGAGGGTCGTCGCCTCGCTCGCATCGAAGTCCACCGCGCGTGCGCCCCGGTCGGTGACCGAGAGCGACCCGGCGGTGTCGATCGCGACCGTCGCGAGCGACCGCCACCGCTGGAACGGCGTCGCGGTCTGGATGACAGTCTGCACGCGATAGGCGGGCACGACTGCGATCGAGCGCCGCCAGAACCCGTTGCGCGTCAGGACGTGCTCGCCGCCCACGTCGTAGCCACGGTGGAGCCACTTGTAGTGGCCGGCGACCGGCGCGAGCGCGATCGCTGCGAGCGGGGCGTACCAGTATCGGAGAAGAGCGACGTCGAGGAGGGCGTTTGCGATCCAGAGCCCGCCCGCGATCAGGCCGAGCGCGAGCGCGTACCGGACCGCGTACCGCCGCCGTGCCCGGCGGGGCGGGCGAGCGAACTCGGGCTCGTCGAACTCGAACCCCTCGATCGAGCGGGCGAGTTCGAGCACGCGAGCGCGACCCGCGAGCGGGATCGCCGCCTCCGAGCCGCCGGATGGCCCCTCGCCCGGCGTGTAGCCTGCGGTCTCGATCGCGAGCGACGCGTAGCCGACCCGGCGCATCAGGACGTTCTCGCGCACGTCGATCTGCTGGATCTTTGCGATCGGGATCGAGCCGTCGTATCGCCCGAGCAGCCCGCGCTCGTACCGGAGTTCGTCGCCGACCCGGGAGAGCCGGAAGTCGTAGTAGCGCGCGGCGGTCACCGCGGCGGTGCCGATCCACGAGACGATCGCGAGCGCCGCCCCGCGTGGCCCGACGGTGAACGCGCCGGTCTCGGCGAGGAGATCCGGAATCGAGATCCCGACCGTGGGAACGGCGAAGAAGAGCACGGGCAGGAGCGCCCGGAGGTCGGGTGCGACCAGGCCCAACAGTACGAGGTTCCGTGGCGAGAGCGCGAACAGCAACTCCTCCGGCTCGTCACGGCGTCGGGGTTCGGCCGCGTCCTCGGTAGCCGTGTCCGCATCGGTTGCGTCCTCAGTGCCTGCCCGTCCTTCGCCCCCATCGCTGTCCTCGCGCGCGCCGCGCCGCAGGTCGCGCTGGAGGCGTTTCGCCTCGCCGTAGCCCACGTACCGAAGACTCGCCTCGGTCTCGCCGCCGCCGCCGGTCTCGACGTCGACGACCGCGATCGAGAGGAGACGCTGGACGGCGCCGCGCGAAATATCGACGTTCTGGATCCTCCGAAGGGGGATCTCGCGCTCGCGCCGCGAGAGCACCCCCGAGCCGATGTCGAACGTGTCGGCGGTGAGGGCGTACTCGAACCGCCGGTAGTAGGCGACCTCGTACGCCGCGCCGACGATCGCGCCGACGAGAAACGATCCGAAGACGAGGACCGGACCCGTGAGCGGCGTGAACGATCCGACTGCGAGGCTCACACCGAACAACACCGAGCCGGCCTGGACGGCACGCGAGAGCGCTCGGAACGGGAGCGAGAGCGGGTGGAGCCTCACACCGCGTCCTCCGGGTCGCCGGGCTCGCTCTCGGTGGCGAGCCGGCGGAGCTCGGCCTGGATCGCCTCGGCGCGCTCGGGGCGGAGGCCGGGAATCGTGACGTCGGCCCCCCGCGAGCCCGCGGTGTAGACCACGACGCTCGACAGGCCGGCGAGTCGCTCGATCGGCCCGCGTTGGGAGTCGACGTGCTGGACGCGAACGAACGGGACGACCGAGTTCACGCGGATCACGACACCGCGTTCGAGCGTGACCGCGTCCGCCTCGATGTCGAACCCCCAGATCCGGTATCGCTTCAGCGTGTAGACCACCCCGAGCACGGCGAGGACGCCGAAGACGGCCGGACCGACCCAGATGCCGATCTCGAACAGTCGCCGATCGGCGACGGTGACCACCGCACCGACGACGAGCGCCGTGACGAGCGCGGAGCCGAGCCAGACGACCCGGATGCGGGAATCGAGCCGTTCCATACCGCGGGCTACCGTCTCACCCCACATAAACCCATCCGCGTCAGGCGGTTAGGGGATGTATCGTGCTCGTTCGACAGAACGAACCGACCGAGCGCACTCGCTCAGAAAGCGACGTACACGAGGACGCCACCGAGCACTGCGAGGCTTCCGAGCCCGACACAGACGCCCCAGAACGCGACCCGCTCGACGACCCGCATCAGCGCGTCGATCGTCAGATAGCCCACGACCGCACTCGTCGCGAGTGCGATCGCCGCCATCGACGGCGAAATCGCCGGGATTCCACCGTCGAGCAACGGGAGCAACCCCCCGCCGATCGCCGCCGGGATCGAGAGCAGAAAGGAGAGCTGGAACGACGACGGGCCGTCGTGGCCCCGGAGGAGCAGTGCGCTCGCGGTCGTCCCCGATCGCGAGATACCAGGGAGAACCGCGAGTCCCTGGAGTCCTCCGACCAGCACCGCGTCCACGAGATCGGGAGTGTCCCGCCGACCACCCCGCTCTTCGACGCCGCGCTGGATTATCCCTGTCACGATCAACAGCCCGCCGATCAGCGCGACGAACACACCGCCGGCGAGTTCGCTCACGAACTGCTCCAGCAGCACCAACGACGGGATACCGACGATCCCGGTCATGAACGTGGCGACCACCAGAAAGGTGAGCTCCGAACGCTCGCGGTCGAACGCGCGTTCGGGTCGCCACGATGGCAGGGTGCGGACGAGCGCGGCGACCTCCTCGCGGTAGTACGCGAGCGCCGAAAGCGCGGTCCCCGCATGAAGGAACAGCGAGAGCTGGATCGCAACGGCCGGCTCGATGTTCGCCACGAGATTCAAAAAGAGCGTGATGTTCCCCTCGCTGGAGATGGGGAGCCATTCGAAGATCCCCTGGAGGATACCGATGACGACCGCCAGAACGACCGACTCCTGCATGTGAGAGGGGGGTCGCGCACCGGATAAAGGCGATTCGATCCCGTATGGGACGGAAGTCGATCGCAGGCGTCGCGTCGGCGGCGCGGCGGCGCACTGGTGCGACACGGTGACGTCGATCGGCGGTCGCATCGTTTGGGAGCCACGGCGTCGTGGTCGGGATATGCGCGAGGCCTATCTCGTCGGCGCGGGCCAGTCGCCGTTCGGCTCCTTTCCCGACGAAACCTATCGCTCGCTGTTCGATACCGCCTACGACCGCACGCTCGGAAGCGTCGACGGCGAGTTCGACCCGGCCCGGATCGACGAGGCGTTTCTGGGTACTCTCGGCGTCGGCGGCCGTCAGATCGGACTCAGCGCGCCGGTCGTGACCGAACACGTCGGGCTCTACGGGATGCCGAGTACGGTGCGAAGTTCGCCCCGTCGAGTGAGTCGGCGGGGCGCTCGGATCGTGAGCGGTCGGGAGCGACTCGTCCGAACGATTTTATAACCATCGAAGCAACGCTTTCACGTCATGGTCGAAGCAACCACGGGCGCGGCCTCGCGCGAGGAACTCACCGCCCGTCAGGACGAGCGACTCGTCGACACCGTCCGTCACGCCTACGAGAACGTCCCGTTCTACCGGGAGGCGATGGACGATGCGGGCGTCGCACCCGACGAGATCGAGGGAGTCGCGGACATCGAGGAACTCCCGATGACCACGAAGGAGGACTTCCGCGCGGAGTACCCCGACGGGCTGTTCGCGGTCGACAGCAGTGACGTGCGCCGGATCCACGCCTCCTCGGGCACGACCGGCAAACCGAAGATCGTGGCGTACACCGAGGGCGACCTCGATCGGTGGGCGACGGTGATGGCGCGCTCGCTCGCGGCCGCCGGCGTCGAGCCCGGTGACACGGTCCAGAACGCCTACGGCTACGGCCTGTTCACCGGGGGCCTCGGCTTCCACGATGGGATCGAAGCGCTGGGCGCGACCGTGATTCCCACGGGCGGGGGGAACACCGCCCGCCAGCTCTCGATGCTCGAAGATTTGGGGAGTGACGCGCTCGCCTGCACACCCTCGTACTGTCTCTATCTCGCGGACTTCGCTGCCGATCGCGGCGTCGATCCCCACGATCTCCCCGTTTCCACAGTCGTCATCGGCGCGGAGCCGTTCACCGACCCGATGCGCGAGGAGATCGAAGCCGCTCTGGACGTCACCGCGATCGATATTTATGGGCTCTCGGAGATCATCGGCCCCGGCGTGGCGGTCGAGTGTGCCGAAGTCCAGGAGGGCCTCCACGTCTGGGAGGATCACTTCTACCCCGAGATCGTCGACCCGGCGACCGGCGAACCCCTTCCGCCGGGCGAGGAAGGTGAACTCGTCCTGACCTCGCTCACCAAGGAGGCCCTGCCCGTCTTCCGGTACCGGACCGGCGACATCACCACGCTCTACGAGGACGAATGCGAGTGTGGGCGGACCGCAGTCCGGATGGGGAACATCACGGGACGCACGGACGACCTCCTGATCGTCCGGGGTGTCAACGTCTACGCCAGCCAGATCGAGGCGGTCATGCTCGACATCGACGGCATCGCACCGCACTACCGGCTCGACCTCCGGCGGGAGGACTCGCTCGATACGATGGACGTGACTGCCGAGCGCCACGCCGAGGCCGACGCGAGCGCGGACGACCTCCAGGACGAGATCGAAGGCCGGCTCGGGCAGGAGCTGGACGTCTCGCCCGACGAGATCAGGGTGGTCGAGCCCGGCGAGATCGAGCGCACCGAGGTCGGGAAGGTCAAACGCGTGTTCGATCACCGCTGACGCGTCCCGCCAGCCTCGCCAGCACCATCAGCGGCACCGGCATCGGTTCGAGCTGCCACCGTTTCGAACCGCCGTCGTTCGCGGCGAGCCGACGAACACGAGGGTTTCTTGTATTGGACCATCGATGAGGCAGTATGCCCTACAGCTACGAGCCGCACTACTTCGAGGACCTCAACGAGGGCCAGACCTTCGAGAGCGCCGGGCGCACGGTGACGGAGACCGATTTCGCGATGCACTCGATGTTCACCGGCGACTGGACCGAGCTCCACACCAACAAGGAGTATTCGGAGGATGGGCCGTTCGGCGCGCGGATCGCTCAGGGACCGATGACGTTCATCCTCTCCACTGGACTGTTCCAGCGGACGGGGATCGTCGAGCGAACGGTCGTGGCCTTCCTCGGGATGAACTACATGGACCCTCCCCAATGCTTTGGGAATAGGTGAGACGATTAGTTGTATTTTCGAAGTGACGGAGAAGCGTGACCTCGAAAGCCGCGAGGATGCTGGACTCGTTGTGATCGAGACGACTGTGACCAACCAGGATGACGAATTGAAACTTGAGGGGGACATGAAGTTCCTATTTAAAAAACACTCCTACGACGAGGATACATCCTAATCGGTCCTATCGAGTGAAGCCTTGACTCACCCACCGATCCAGAGGCCTCAACGCTTCCTAGTAAGGTTCAACAACTGGCGGCAATGATCCGCTCAATGGCAAAGTCGGTAGTCCCCGATCGAGTTGAGAGGCGGAGCTAAAGCGTCGGTCTGATTGGAGAAGATGTCTGGTTGAGTGAATGTGTTATAGATACCCCAACCAGACGGGTTCCTTTCGTGGGCCGTCAAAGGTGTAGCGGCGGATGCGATCGGGAAGTTCCCCTGCCAGGGATCGATGGCTCGCCTCTCGATCCTGGCGACATCTGGTCCGTCGTTATCCTCCCCAGCGTCAATCAGACCTCTATCCGGGAAGTTTGCGCCGAAAACCGCTTGCGGTTTCAGTTTCGTATCAGAACGGCGATCGCGGCAAGCACGGTGAAGTGGTTTGAGGGTATGCGGCGTGTGATCGCCCAGGTCACACGCCAATACAGGTCGAACACTGCTACCGAAAGCGGTCAGCGATCGAATCCAGTTTTCGGCTGTTTCGGAGTGCAGGTACTGGCTAGTTGAGTACCTCCTCGGCCGGCGTTCGTTCCCATGAGCATCTATAGGAACGAAGATCGTCGCCCTTGGTTCCTTGACTCCGAGGCTACCGACAGTTGAACGGAATCGACCAATCCGTATTTGGGCATTTTGTTATAAATCGTTAGAATAGATCACTAAAGGAATAAAATCTGAGCTACTATTATACCGACCCTGATTTAAATTCTATATTTTGAGTTGGATTTATTATTTCGAAGGGTATTATTCAGTCAGTTGGAATTGTGTTTTGAAAATTCCACTCAGTACAGTCTCAATCTAATAGTGCGTTCATGGGTATTACTGACCCAGAAAAGGTGATCATGTGAAATAGTGCCTGAAGAAAGATTTAGTATTAGTTACTCACCCATCTCACTATCAACCACATTTCTAATAACAGAGTGTAGTGATGTGATAAGAGTCGTCATGATCGAGATGTAGCTATATCAGAGAAGGTGTTCAGCCTGATCTAACCCAGAAAACCGTTCGTAAGAGTTGACGGTCTCTAATGGAGATGTGGGATCGAAACCGCTGGTTCTAGTACTTTTGCTATTTTTATTTCCAGAGGCCACGTCGTTCTATCCGGTTAAGCGGACGTAGTCGGTAGAAGTGGGAAATCGCCATACAGCGACCGAATTCGCAAAAATACACTGTATGTTGCTATATCGAAAGCCCCCTTTGGAGATGAGAATGTTAGCACATAGAGCCGAACTAATGCGAGGATTGTGGAAGGAATCGGGTTGATTCAAGCAATAAATCGATGGTTTCGAGAAATTACTGAACAGACCTTCTTTTGAGAGAGTACGAAATCATGGACGTGACAGCCCTACCACTCACAGACCGCCGAGTGCGAACACGGAGATGAGGGTTAGCCAACACCAGTTCGCCGTTTCGCCAGCGTCAGCACGTTGTTCGCGGTCATCAACGGCTCTCGCTTGTACTCGTCGGCCAGGTCCAGCTGAACAAGTAAATCGACCAACCGCCAGATCGAAAACAGTAAGTACGCGAACACAAGATAGAACGCGGCGCTGTCTAGTTGAGAACCTCTTCAGCTGGCGTTCGTCCATCGAGCGCTTGATTCGGTCGATCGTAGTTATAGTGGTGTCTGAACCGTCGCAGCCAGCGCCGTGCGCTGGCTGGACTCCCTCGCCAGAACGAGTGAAAGCGGTCGATCCGCATCGTCACGGTTTGGAACCACTTCTCGATGAGATTCCGTTCGCTGTAGTTGAGTTCACCGCGGAGGTCGAGACGAGCCAATGCCGTGAGATACCCACCTGCGTCGGTGAGAAACTCGGTATCTGAGACCTCGTGTTTTTCGGTGAGACGGTGGAGGAACGCCGCCGCGGGACCTAGGGCCTAGCGAAAGTTCTCGATGCTCGGGCGCGTAGAAAGATGTATGAGAACACGACGAGCTGTTGTCGAGCGACACCTTACTGATGAAGCGTTGAGAGATGCGATCAAGAAGGCGGACGACCGAAAAATCGTCCGCCGCCTCTGCATCGTGAGCAACCTCTATGCTGGTGATACTATCGAAGAGGCCGCTTGCAGAGTCGGCGCGAGTCAGAGCATCGGCAGCCAGTGGCTTGAACGCTGGAATGAAGACGGTCCTCGTGGGCTGGTTCCGCGCTTCGGGGGCGGCAGGCCCCCGAAGCTCTCACATCAACAGTCACGCGACCTCCAACGACTCCTCGAAGAAGGCCAACCGTGGACAACTAGTGAAATCACACGGTTGATCGAAGACGAGTTCGGTGTCAGCTACCACTCTGGTCACGTTGGGCGGATGTGCCGGACAGTGTACGGGATGTCGTACGCGATTCCACGGCCAGAAACACCGTCTCGACCGGAGAACGCCGAAGAGATTCTCGCCGAACGCCTCACCAAGGCGTTCGGCGAGGAGTCCGACGAGGAGGCCGTTGATCCCGGAGAGACGGTTCTTAGGTTCTTTCGAGGCGTCGTGGCCGATGCCGACAGAGAATCGGCATCGGCTCTGGGGATTCGGTACGCCACGCATCGTGAAACACATGCCGCGAGTGAAGACGACAACCGTGGGATTCTACGCAATCAACGGCACGAGCGTGCTCAGATCAGTCGAGAGCCTCCACAAAGAGCGGATCGTGGAAGTGTTCGAAGCGATCCGTGAGTAGAATCCGACCGGCCGGATTCTGCTCGTCTTGGACAACTTCTCCTCGCACGTCTCTCAGTTCACGCGCACGCGAGCGGAGGAACTCGGGATCACGCTGATTTTCCTCCCTGTCGCATCGCCGCATCTTCAACCGATCGAACCCGTCTGGAACAACCTCAAACGAGCGATCTCGCCGATTTCGACCGAGAGCGCGGACGACTTCCGCGCTCTCGTCGAGGAGACGTTCCTCACGCTGACACACCGTCTCAGCTTCGCTGCCGACTGGATCGACCGATTCCTGAATATCAATAAGTTGCGCTAGACCCTAGTGGCTGCTGACAGGGAGTGGTCGGTGATCTATTCAGTGCTTTCCCTCTCCGCTCGCGGCCCCCGCCGCTTCCGTGCCCCCTACTCGATTCTGTCGTTTTCGAGGTCAGGGTGTTCGTCCGCGGGAGTTGGTTCCATGGGCATATCTTGCTGCGTGGGATCCTCAACCTCTGATTCGATTGCGGTCTCAACTTCTGCTCGTGCGATGAATCCGT
Organism: Halococcus agarilyticus; assembly: GCF_000334895.1. NCBI lineage: Archaea > Methanobacteriati > Methanobacteriota > Halobacteria > Halobacteriales > Halococcaceae > Halococcus > Halococcus agarilyticus. Next base: position 99,052 of record NZ_BAFM01000014.1, read on the forward strand.
CCTCGTCTCAGTGAACGCCGATATCCTCGTTCAAACATTGGATTCGTCCTACCGCCTCCTTGTGAGGACTTCTACATCTCCGCTCCGTTGTCTGAATTCCGTCGAGAGTTGATCAACTACCGGTGCAGTTCCCTCAACATTACGAAGATGCCACAGTGTCGATCGATCAGCACTCGGCGCTAACACGAAATACGCTGCTCCCGTCGCAAAAGTGCTGATCTTCCACTCTGTATATCGGCGATGCAACCCCCATTGAGAGTCCGTCAACGATTTGGCATTCTTCCACGCGAGATCGCGGGTTTCGGTGAGACTGAACAACGTGAACCATTCATCGAAGCGCCCCAGGGAGACATCTACCTCGGCGAGTCCAGCCGTCGAATAGCGCTCAGAGATAATGGACTGAGCTGTATCAATAAGCGAAGCCAGTATCCGGTTAATTTGATTGTGGTCTCGGAGTTTCTTCGATCGGTTTGGGTCGATATCGATTTCAGTGAGGGTGTACGCCAGATCGTAGTTGATATGCGCATTGACACCAAGGAGGAGGTCCTGAATGACCAGCGTGTGACCGCTCATAGATGCCGAAAACGCCAGTTGCCACGGCTGCGGGATATCCTGCATATTTCCTTGTTCGAAATTCAGTAGTGCCTCCCGGTACCAGTTCGCGAACTCGATGAGATACTTCCGTGCCCACGCTGGATCGTGAAACGCCTCCGTCTCGATCTCCTGAATCACGGCTTTCGTCATCTCGACGTATATCGTCAGAAATACAGAGCGCCGGTCATCTGCCGCTCGAAGTACCTCTTCGGTTCGCTGGAGGGCGTTACGAGTTTGCTCAAGCGATTCAAACCGATGTGTGATCTGATCTATTGGTATCGACGTAGAACCACTCGCCACTGTCGCGCCGTTGGCGTCCGGTTCACGATCAGGAAGTGCGTCTGAGAGGGGGAGTGTATGAACTAACGTCGGAGACTGATAGCTCAACCAGACTGCCCGAACCTCCTTTGAAAGAAGTGAGAGTTGGCCCAGTGGAGAGCTCATTCAGGGACTTCTCACTCCTTGCTATGCCGGGGAGAGTCGGACAACTGTTCGATTTCAATGCGTCCCGTGGGTATCCGCAGTGCGTTGATGAGGTGCTTTTCTGCGTCCGGTGTATTCACTGTCTTGTCGACGCTGTATGCACGGTGAATACAGTCTTTTCGCGTCACGTCGACGATCGAATAGCCCCAGCTGTGACTGTTGAATGCCTTGATATGAGGCATGAACCGCTGGACAGCCGCCGAAAACAGCCCCTCGATTCCACGGCCGACGTGATCACTCAGTTGCTCACTCAGAGTCGGAAATCGATCTCTATACGCTTGAGGAATCCGTTTCGTGAACTCCTCACGGAATTTCTCAGCGATATTGATGCTCGTCATCGCGGGCGTCATGAGTTCGACCCCGACTCGTCGGCTCTGTTCTGTCTGAGGATCGGCTTTCGTGATCCAGTTTTGCATCGGAGATGGGTAATTGAGCCGTTGATATCCAGCGAGATAGGTGTGCATATCGCCGGTCAGTGTGATGAAGTTCTCTACGCCCCCGTACTTGATGCGGTACATGATCTCTTCCCGTTCGCTTTCATAGCCGTCCCAGGCTTGATCACTTGGATCAAAGGAGAAGGGACCGACACCGACACGGGCCGGAAGCGTTAGGACTTCGTTCGCCCACGCAGTCCATATCGTCTCGGATTCTGTCACTTGATTGAGGAACCACTCGCGCTGGGATTCACCGAGCATCGTATCAGCAGGATCTTTATTGACATAACAGAACGGTATCCAGTCGGGAAAGAGATTCGTCAACCGCTCGGGAAAACGAGTTTCCGCACAGTTCGGCCCCGGCTTGGTTTTGAAAAGGCGTTCATCCGTCACAACCAATGTGAGCAGGTCTCCGAACTGGAAGGTGCGATAGATCTCAAGCATTTTGTTGAGGCGGTCGGCAGTTGGGTCGAACGTGGCGCGAGTCGGTGTGTACTCCCACCACGCTTTGAGCGCTCCTTTGACGAGACGATGCATCTGTTCGGGATCGTCATTGAGGGGATGGTCCGGCGCTCTCGGGGTGCCTGTTGCATCCCAGTAGATGTCGTTGACGAACTCGTGGTCATCCCAGGTGAAAATTCGTGTATGGTTTTCGAGCGCCCGCTGCAGGAACCGATCCGAATGATACGTTCGGTAGAGGTATCGGTAATCCTCAAGGCTAGAAGCGCGTTCATACCCGCTGGGGAGGTCCAGCGTGCGGTGCGGATACTCCTTACTCCCTGCTCGCCGTTCTTCGTATTCATAGATGAAATCTCCGAGATCGAGGATAAAGTCGATGTCCTCAGCGGCGATATGGTGATAGGCACCGAAGTTTCCATACAAATAGTCTTGGCAGGTGACAACGGCAAATCGAAGATGTTCCGGTGTCGAATCTCGCTCGGGCAGCGTCCGGAAACGGCCAGACGGACTCGTGACGCCGTCGTAGTGAAATCGATAGCAGTACTGGTGGTCCGCTTCGAGTTCTACCACTGAGGCGTCAAGATCTACTTTGATGGTGTGATCGTGTGCAGGGGTTATCTCTCCAGTTTCGACGGATGTAAGTCCCGACGTATCAGTGAAGGCCTCATCTTCAGCTATCTCTACAAAAAGTGATGTCCTCTCGTTATAGGCCTCGGGAGCGACCCGCGTCCACAGAATCGCGCCTTCCGGAGACGGGTCGCCACTCGCTACGGATTGAGGGAACACTGTTTCCGAGCGCTCATCACTCCCCTTGATCCGGGCGTCATCGATATCGGGGACAGTGGTTGATGTCACCGGTGGATTTAGATCAGACTCCATTACTGAGGGGGTAATAGTGCTGATAGTATTAAACTAGACCCATCGTTTTGCCCGTAGTGTCCGCCAGAGATTTCGTCGGCGCTATCTGCCTGATGGTTAATCAAGTGAGACGGGAACTTGCTCAGGATGATGTTACTGATGTGCGAGCGAATTGTTAACCACGACATGGATACGGGGTGTCGCTGAACAGTTCGAGATCCGCTCTTGCTCAACGTAGCGAAATGACGCCAGCCTGGGCAAAAGGGTTCCCTATCGCGCCGTCAATCCTGTCACTCATCACCATCTTCGCCACTTAGACGTGGCCTGTTCGATGTGTACTTGCGCCAAGCTTGCATATGCTGAAGCCGGCGACGGGGATACCGCTGATTTCGAGCAGGAATCAAATGTCGCGGGACGGTCCATGTCTGTCTGGCATCCGTGAATCCACTGACTTCAGGCTCTCCCTCAACCATCGTCTGTGAGATACGGAAGACGACGAATTCGGCCGGCTTTGCCGGGGAAACCCCGATCTCGCTGATTAGCCGGTCATTATCGATGTCGTTCTGTGTCATGGTACACTGGTTATCGCTTTAGGTCAGATTGAGCGTTCTGTGCGGAATCTAGCCTGCTGATCGCTGTAGAATTTCTCAAAGATGGCGAACGAAGGGACGAATCGAGAGCGACATTGCTGCCGTCAACTGATCTCAAGCCGTTTCCCTTCAGAAACACGCCGAATCGAGAGCGTAGCCACTCAACACGAAGCTTCCCGGCTCGGCTGACGGTCGTCAGCCGGGCCGGATCGTCGCCAGTTCACCCGCGTTTCGCAGGTTCGGATCGACGCTTCCGTGAGCCACACGCTCCGTGAGCGCGTGGCGATCCACGTTCGGGTCGATCGCTCCATCAACGATCGCGGACCCGGCCCCGTCCCACCCATACCCGAGCTGTTCAGCCAATATCCGCAGCAGATCACTGCTAAACAGCTGGATTCGCTTCGAAAACCTCACCGGTTCGATGCGATCTTCCTCCTCTACTGATCGCTGTGAGGCGGGTCCGAGCCGTGCTCGTACCCGCCGGAGCAGATACCGACTCACCAGCACCATCAACAGCGCTGCCATCATGAAACACTCCACCGCTGCCTCCCGCCGTACCGTCATCTCGTCCAACTCGAACACCGTCTTCAGCTCGTCGATGACCGTTTCGATGCTCCAGCGGTTGCTGTACAGCGCCGCGAGTTCTCGCGGCGCGAACGCATCTGTCGGGAGATTCGTCGCATAGAGGTGATAGTCGTGATCAGCCTCAACCTCCTCCGTTCGGTGATCGTCCTCATCGTCTTCGTGGCGGACGCCGACAACTCGTACATCGTAGGGAAGGTGCGGATCGGGACGATCCGCACCGACCGTCCCCGTTGAATCGATGATCTGCCGATAGAGGTCGGGCAGCACCTCTTGGAGGTGCGTGCCCTCCAGATCGATCGTATCACCACACCAGGTTCGGAGCTCATTGATGATCACAGGGTTTGCGTCGACGTTGAGTCGGCTCACGAACCAGCCGCCATTGCGGTCAATCCGTGCTAATCTCGCGTAGTCGAGGTAGCCGAGATCGAACAGGATCAAGGAATCCTCGACCCAGTCACTGATCTGGAGCTGTGTGGTTTCTTGGGTGCGAGCGTCGGTGATCGATGAGAAGATCGGAGCCCGCGAGGCGAGCGACTCGATCACGTGGAGCTTCGCTCCAGCGTGATCGTCGCCTAATCCGGGGAACTCATCGAAGGACTCCGCCGAGAGCGTACAGATAGTGCCATCCGAGATGAAGACATCTTGGAAGCGTTCGAAGCGGCCTTCGAGCGCTGATTCTGTCCGTCCAAGCTCGACGCTGATGTAGCCGCAGATGTCTGCAAGTAGCTCGGTGAGTTCAGCTGTAACCCACTGCTGAACGGACGAGTACGCAACGGAGTCGCTGGTGAACGCCTTGTAGAGGTCTTGAACGGCAGCGAGAGATCCGTTGGATTGGGTAGTACCGACCGTGAACGACCAGAAGAACGGAAAGGCGTCGATGAATCGGTCGCGTTCAACGAGGTCGGTAGCGCGAGCGTGCTCGCGCACCGACTGTGGTGGGAGGAGATACCGGAGTTCTTGGCCGAGAATATTGAGCCATTGATCCATGGTTTCCGGCTGACTCGGGAAACAGTAGCCTCTGCTGATCCGGACGAGGTCTTAAGCGATAACGAGTGGTCATGGTACTCCGATCACACTTCACGTAGAACGCTTCCTCAGGAGTCGTCCCCATCAGCGCCCCGTCCTGCCAGACGCTCGTTAAGAAATTTTGGATTGATTGTCTGACCCGCCTCCACAGCTGCTCGTCGTTTGGGTAGGATACTACCCACTGAGTGCCCTTATCAATGGATTCTTCGATGAACAAGAAGAGCCGGCGGACATTCACATACTTCCACGATGGGTCATCAGACGTTGTCCGCGCGCCCCAAATACGCGTTCCGCGATCCGAGAACGTCCGGATACAGTTGACACCTCTAGGGTTGAGTACATCTTGATCCCCCTTCGAGATGTTCAATTGTAGTCCACGAATCCCGCGAACCGATTCGTTGGCGGGTGCCTTGTGAACACCATGTTCCTGATCACTCCGAGCGTAGATGCCGGCGACGTGCCCGCCAGGTGGGACCTCTTGATCCTGTCCAGTTTCTGGATGCTCAACCGTCAACCACGGGTAGTAGAAGGCCGCGAAGTTTGAACGAACGGACGGTTGTAGGGTTTCCAACCCCTCTGGCTGTTTCTCCGACTGAAGGATTGCAAACCGATCCTTCTGTTTTGTACAGTGAGTGACGATCGTCTCAGCGAGCCGATTGCTGTACTCGTTTTCGTCTGGGACGCAGACTATCGATATCTCGTCGATTCCTTCGAACGCGGCGAAACCGGTCCGTTCGTCTGGTTCAGCCGTCAAGTCTCCTTCGTAATCACTGGCGGTGACGGTCTCGTTCGGGAACGTGCTATCGAGCCACATCGTTCCGTTGGCCGGCCGAAGACCGTTCTGAATGTTTTCCTTGACGACCTCAACCAGCGCCGAGTTCTTGTCGAGGACTGTCCCGTAGTAGTCGGTCGACGCTTCGTCTGTTGTGAGGTTGTCGTACACCTCCTCGGCATCCGGATTCGGTGCCTCATCGATGTCCACGTCCGGATTCGCCAGTACGGATTTCGCAGCCTTCCGGTCGGTCAGGTCGCTCCAGTACCGAACGGTCAGTTGGAACAGATCGTTCTCGTTCGGCGTGTAGAGAGACGCGTCCGCAACCGTTACGGCAACACCGGTACCCCAGTCCCCGGAGCCAATCGCTGACAGTTCGATGATGGACTCGCTCACGTCGATCTCGAGCATATCGGTGGTCGACCTAAGCGGCGGGAGGTCTCCCTTCGCAGTCGCTGTGTTCTCCGGTGTGATTCGGCCGACATAACAGTGGCTTCCTCCGTTCTGGAAGAAACCATCGACTGCCTGGGCAAGGTATCTATTCTCGACGGTGCCCCCGAAGTAGCGCTGGTAGTCGGTGTAATCCGTGAGTAGTTGCGGATCTTCCGGGCCACGTTCTGTTTCTCCGAGAAATCCTGCTGTGCTCGTTTCGACTCCTTCGATTGGTTTCGCCCCTTGCTCCACCTCCTCAACGTAGACACCCGGTGACGTGTATTCTGGCATTTGCGCTCCTTCTGACTGGTGACGTATCACCACGTCACTTTACACTAAGGCACTACTATGTAATCAACCTCACTACAAAACAAGAAGAGGTAATAGATAGGTTGAACGGTCAGTCAGCGGCATTATCAATAACAGCATCATAGCGGGTTCGTTGAGAGAGTGTTGTAAATCCCTCACTCATGTTTGGTGGTTGACGACGCGCTCCAGCGTCGAGAGCATCTCCTTGGTAAACTAGCACGCATCGTCGATCACACCCGAGCGCGTGTCGTCATCTCGCCAGAAGCATTTGAACAATCAGCGACCAGCAGGAGGTACCTGAATTGCATACTCCTCGGCAAGGTCAACAACATCGTAGACGTGGATACCGGTCTTGAACCAGAGCACTCGATCAGCCGCGAGGTCGATGTCTTCGCTCGTGCAGTCTAATTTCTCGGACACCGCTAAGAGTAGATTATTCACGTCCGCTTGCCGAATCTTGGCGAGCTTCTCATCGAGGGATTCAGGCGTCCAGAAGCCCACGATCTCCAGAATCCCTCGGCGGCCATCAGGATGTTCGAGTGCGAAATCTGGCAGTAGCACCTCCGCACCTAGATCGATCACGTCGTCCTCGCGGACTAGTTCCCATTTCGTATTCGCCCGCTCCCATTTGGTCGCGAGCGTGCGTTCGAGGTCGCTGTCGAACTGGCTGCCACCGCTGTAGTGTGTTTGGAGCCCCGCCGTCTGATCCAGCGTGAACTGCCGTATTTCGTTAGCCGACTCGTCAGTGAGAATTTCCACCGTGAACTCCCATCGCTCGCAGTGGGGCAGCGCGGGCAGGAAATTCGCCATCCGAATCCCATACTTGCGCGACTGGCGGAACAACGAGGCCGGACCGTCCAAGGTCGCTTCATACCCGTCTGCGAGATCCGTGCTCGAGACGCGCTCGCCGCGCTCATCGATCGGGGAGATCCGGTGCATCAGCCCGAACAGCTTCACATAACTGAATACCGTCGCAAACTCGTCCCAGACCCGGATTCGTAGTTCGGTCGCGTCGTAGAGCACTGCCTGTGCGAGCGCGAGGTTGTACCGAGCCAACAGCCACTCGACCGTGAGTGGCTTGCCTTTGTACGCCTCCTCGCTTTGGCCGGTCAGCTGAGTCGTGCTGGACTTTCCATCAGTGTCCAGTTCGACCGACTCAGCGATCTGATCGCCGAAGCGCACGAGACGGTTGTTCGCGTCGAGATCCGCGTACATCCCCCGATGACACTCCGCGAGCGAGATGCCGAGGTCGTCGGCGATTGCTGTGTAGACGTCGAGCTTGCGGGTATCCTCACCGAGCGTCGGCTGCCGGACGACCGGATACGAGTCGTTGGCCTGCCTGTTCGAACAGCCGTTGGCGAATTTCGCGCGGTTCGGCTGCCGCTACCGTCTCGATGTCGCACTCGTCGCGCAGCAGTTTCGCCAACCCCTGGATGATCTTGTAGTCGGTATCTGCTACCGTCAGCTGGTCGATCGCCGCGTCGAGATCCGCCTTCGACTTACTCACATGTGTCTCGAACAGTTCGATCAACTCGCTCGCCGTCTCTCGGTACCGAGCGTCGTCGGGATCGATGAACAGCGGGGTTACCTCGCCGTCAGATGTCCGTGAGCGTGCGAGGTCGGCTGTCAGCATGGCTCCGGTCTCACTGTATTGCTCACGGGTCACGCTCCTGCCTCGATGCCCTCACGGCGACGCTGGGAGACGTAGTTTTCCATCGTGTCCGTCGCGATGATCTCGTAAAGCCGCGCGGGTTGGCGCTCGTCGGTCGGACGGAGGATCCGCCCGAGGCGCTGGGCATACTGGCGTTTCGAAGCGCTCCCCGACAAGATGATCCCGACGTTGGCGGCGGGCACGTCGATCCCCTCGTCCAGCACCTGCGAGGTTGCCAAAATCGAGTACTCGCCCGTGCGGAATCGTTCGAGGATCTCCGTGCGCTCGTCGGTCTTGGTCTGATGGGTGATGCAGGGAACAATGAATTCCTGGGATATCTCGTAGGCGAAGTCGTTGTTCGCGGTGAAGATGATCGTCCGATCGTCGTGATGGCGCTTGAGCAGTGTGTCGAGCGTATCGAGTTTCTTCGCCGCGGTACGTGCGAGTTCCTCGGCGCGCTGCTTGGCGATCAGCGCGCGCCGGCCATCCGAATCGTAGGAAGTGTGCGCAAGGAACTCCTGGTAGCCTTCGGCTTTCCAGAGGTCGAAATCGTGGGTGTCTACGTACTCGCGGTAGATGCCGTACTCCTCGTCGTATTGGGAGCGCTCGTCGTCGGTCAACTCGACCTGCATGTGGATGGTCTCGTACTCGCTGAGATACTCGCCGGCGAGCTCGTCGACCGCTTCTTCGTAGACGACAGGGCCCACGAGATCCGTGTCTTCGAGGAGTTCGTGTGCATCGTCGGCGCGCTCGTAGGTAGCCGTCAGTCCCAGACGATACGGCGCGATGGTCATCTCGGGGATCTGTCTATAGGTCGGGGCTGGCAGGTGGTGAATTTCGTCCGCAATCAGGAAGCCGAACTGGTCGCCGTACTCGTCGATATAGCGATACGCGCTGTCGTAGGTCGTCACCGTCACGGGTCTGATCTCGTGGGTGCCGCCACCGAGCACACCAACCGCCTGTTCGGGCCCGTCCCCTCCCTTGTGAGGTAGTTGATCGCCGAAGGCGTTGGTGAGCGTCGCGTGCCACTGATTCATCAGATCGATCGTCGGCGCGACCACGAGCGTAGCGACACCAGCATCCGCGATCGCCTGAATACCCAGAAACGTCTTCCCGCTCCCGGTCGGCAGCACGACGCTGCCGCGACGATCATGGGTTCGCCACGCATCGAGCGCCGCCTGCTGATACTCGCGCGGTTCGATCTGGAGCGCGGGATCGAGCGCGAGTTCGGGGTACGCCCGAGCCGTGTCCTCGACCGTACCAGTAGACAACTGGATGGTCTCTTGGTGGGCTGACTCCTGTCCTGCGGAGGGAGAGTCATCATCATTCCATGCGTCAGCCCATTCGAGCAGGGGACGGTACCGATACGCGGGCGCACGATAGTCGTCAACACGGTCGTCCCACTCCGCATACGGAACGTCTTCGCTGGCCTCTCGGAGCAGGAGCGTGCCTCCGTCAAACTCGACCCGCATCTGTGGATTACCCCATTCCCCGGCGAACAGTGTCACGCCGGGGGAGTGTCCGCATTAGAGGTCGCGGGCCTGGGCAGTCTTGCGATCGTTCTCGTCGGCCCGTCGCGCAGCGTCGTCGAGCAGGTTCGAGACCTCGTCATCGAGCGCGCCGTAGAAGTCCGACGAGACGTTCTGGTCTGCGAGTTGCTCCTTTACGGCGGCTTTGACGATGGTGTTCGCCATGCCACTTCTCCCGGTGGTCGGCACTTATAGTCTGTCGAAGCACACCAAAAGTGGAACGTGAAGCTCTGTGAAAACCCTCAGAAATTGATGAGAATGGCGTGCGAGATGGAGAGAATGAGTCCAGCAATGGTCAGCGATCACATCCGATCCACATCTTCTGAAACGCTCGGTGCTACCGAGTGGGAAGCTTGAGGGTGGCGACAGGAGAAGGAGACTCATGAGTGTGACCGTCCACGAGATGCGGAACGCGATTCGAGCGGCGACGGGTCGCTTCGAACGGGAGTTCGAGGCGTCGTTCACGAAGGAGGAACTACAGGCGATCTGTGATACACTCGAGGTCGACGTCGACGAGTCGGGGCAACCGTCAACGACGCGGATGCGCCGACTCATCCGGGCGCAGGTCGGCGTCGCGGAGTCGCTGGAGGCGGCAGACGACTCCACGTTCAGAAAGGCCGACCTCCAGACGATCTCTGACGCGGTCGGGGTGTCCTCCGAGTCGTAGCCGGGAGTCACCGGATCGGTTTACCTGTCGTGGTTCCTGAACCGACGTATTGAGTGAGAGCGATTGGAGAGATAGAAAGAACTCCGGCTACTCTTCAAATTCATCGGCCAGCAGGCTCCAAAGTGTGATGTCCTTATACTCGCCTTGCTTGTAGTAGGCATCGCGTTTCGTTCCTTCTTGCTGAAATCCGAGCTTTTCGAGGACACGCTTGCTCGCTGGATTGTCCGCCTGAACGCTCGCTTCGACGCGGTGCGCATTGAGCTCATCAAAAGCATAGGCAACAAGCAGTTGTGCCGCCTCGCTTGCGTAGCCGTTGCCCCAGTAATCAGGCAGGACGTAGTATCCAACGTAGGCGGCGTGAGCACGCACGTCATGAAGGTTCGTCACGGCCCAGCCAACAACCATCTCCTCGGCACGGATCGCACAGAGCGCGCTCGGGTTCTCGGTGCTGTGTCCCTCGTTGATCCTTTCGCGTGTCTGTGACCGTGTATCGCATTCACCGTACGCGCCAGTTGCACGCATCTCAGGCTCGTTTCGTGATTGACGGTAGACTTCAACGTGGGTCTCGTCGTCGGGGTCGAGCGGAACCAGTTCGATGAGATCGGTGGCGAGGAATGCCATGTCCTTACAGTTGAGCGAGACAACATATTTCTCCCGACTGTGCAGATCTATCTGCCTTGGCCTTGGCGTTGGCGAGATAAGCAAGAGCGTGAAGCTCGTAAAAACATCTCTCGCGCGGCTGGACGAGGTCTGCGCGTCGAAAAAAGCACCATCCTGGTTTCGCACATTAGATCTCGCCATTGAGTGCGGGCAATGTGCAAGATACGCGCTCTCTATTCAGCAGCGTTTAGATGAACTGCCGAGTTTCTGGCAGGAGCGGCCTGCTGGATAGGGAGCGTGTATTCAGTATGGATAGCAAGCGCGTCACCGTACCATCGGTGGAATTTTTATTGATGAGACAACTGGACTCTTATGCCCGACTGTGTATTTTGCTCGATAGCCGCCGATAGTTCGCCTGCTTATCGCCTCTATGAAGATGAAAACACGCTCGCCTTTCTTGATATTAAACCAGCGATTCGCGGTCATACACTGGTTATCCCGAAGACACACCACGTAACGCTAACCGACATGCCGGAAGACCTTGTCGCAGACGTGTTCCGAACTGTTCAACGAGTCGCTGCTGCTCTTGAATCCACCCACGAACTAGATGGTTTCAATACTGCTCAGTCGAATGGAAAAACAAGACAAGAGGTTTTCCACGCACACGTTCATATCATTCCCCGATATGAAGACGATAACGTGGCTCTGGGGTGGAGCCCAGAAGATATCGACGAACTGACCCAGCAGGAAATCGCTGCCTCGCTTCGCGGTGAGTTAGACTCACCATCGTGACCGATACGCGTCCTATCTCGCACGACCACTGGAACCCATCACCGTTTCAGACCGTTTCATCACCGACTGATGTCGTACCGCGCAATCTCGGTGGAGTCACACACTGGGCACGACTCCGCGCCAGGACCCACGTTCGAGCCGCACTGACGGCACTCCACGACGAGTTCGCGACCCGACTGGCCCAGCACGCGTTTCACTGTCTCGATCATGGTCATGGAAAGGTGGGGAACGAGCGTGTGACGCGCTCTGATCCGAGGGCTGTCGAGAGGAGCGCCCTCGCTCTCACGGAAGTACCCCACGATTATAGCTGAACTCGGGCAGGTGGATTTCTCATGCACGAGCAATACCGAAAACAATCTCGCAGAGGTATCTGTCATCATGCCATGATGATTCAACCTAGCCGACCTCAGACACATGATAGCGCTGAATATTGTACGCAGTCAAACACGAGCAATCAGGAGGCACTGTCTAGTCAAAGTACGAGCAGTTCCTGGGTCTGGTGTCTATGCAACTCCAAGAACTGCTCGAAGAGACGTTGAACACGGCATCTCTTGAGTGTTGGGCCGAGGAGAGCACCCCGACA